>JAPKEA010000549.1 GCA_028822275.1 Planktomarina sp.
AGTTTTCAAATAAATCAAAAGTGATTTAAAGCTTAAGCTTTTCTTTCATAAAATAAAAGCGACTACATTTCCATTAATTTTACGTGGCTGCACAACTGATATTCTTAATATTCATCGGTCACCATAAACGATGACCCTCGAGATCGATGCCTTAAAAGAGGTAAAAATTGTATCCTCAAAGCAGACGAAACAGACATCGCAGTTTAACGAAATCTCTTTGTTCAAAATTGGGATGCTCGGAAAGGTAACGTCGTTCTGCCACAGATCGGCCCTAAACCAGCTGCAATTTCATTTGGGTTTTGGTAGTGTGTTTGCAACCGAGATTTTGGGGTGGCTTATGAGATGGCGATGATTATCTATTGGTGAATTAGCCAATAGCGTTTTCGTTATTTGGGGATTCTGTTTCTGAATGTGGGGTTATAGGGGCTTTATTTGATATCCCTGCAGGCATGCCTCGTCCTATGGTGGACGCTGGTTCTCGTTTAGTTATTAAATTTCGCCCAGTAAACGCTGCAACTGTTTCACCCGGTCAATAGCTTTTTCCATTGGGCAATAAGCATACATAGGCGATCCAATAGCGGTGCCTTCCAGTTTACACTGAATTTGTATGTAATTTTCCCAAGCTTGCTGACCTTGCATCAAAATGTTCCGCTCATAATCATCGTACAAAGCTTCTTTTAAATCTAAAAGTAAAAGATCAATTTGCTCTAAGGCGTTTTCTTCCGTTTCTCTGGAACAGCCGAAAACTCCGCTATTGTTAGTTGGGCCTGATTTGTCCAAACAATCACTGTATAAATCCATATACTGGTCCTCAGCAGATGCCTGTGAGGCGAGTATCAACATCAGTGCTATTAGTGTGGCCCGCATCGGATGCTCCCTCTTACGTTAATCAATTGGGATGGTAGCAGACCCCGCACTTAGCTCAACAAATATGTTCAGCGCAAACTGGCTTTAGTTGTGCGCAGCGATGCTTAATTATACTGCGCGTCGTTCAGCGCCCAGTAGCCTTCGGTTTTTTTTCGGATTTTGTTTTTTTGGGCCAAGTCCCACGGGGTTTCGCCGTTTTTATCTTTTGCTTTTGCGTCTGCACCAGCGGCCAGTAAGGCTTGAATTTTTGAAGAGTTACCAAAGGTAGCAGCCCAGTGCAGCGGTGTGCTGCCATAATCAACCAGCAGCCGTGGTGCAAGATTACGCGCCATAACGTCTGCGCCGCCACTTAACTCAGCCTGCACATTAGCGGTTGTCGCGGTTTTCCACCAATCATAATCACACAGGTTGCCACAGTCAGCCGCAGCCTGCGAAGCGAAGGTCAACAATAATGTTATGAATGCGGTGCGCATGGCGTGACCTCTAATGTCACTACATTAAGATAGTAACAGAGGCGTGAGTAAGCTCAATAAATATATTCAGTATCAAATTTGCGTAACCTGACCGTAGTTCCAAGTGACGTCGTTCGACAACAAATCAGCTCTAAACCGCTTGCAAAATAGCTGCTTTATTGCACTGTTAGATTATCGGCTTTTGGTAAAGTGCCCACAGTTTTGTTAGGGCCATAAGGACACCTATAATGAAGTACATTCTTCTATTAATTCTGTTGCCAACTTTAGCAACCGCAGAGCCAATAATTTCGGTTGAAGACCGAGTTGTAAGCCTACTGCTGCAAGCTGAAAAAAGCTGTGCGGGGGAAGATGGTATTCTTGAGTTGTCGGGAGAAGAAGTAGCAAGATATGATTTCGATCAAGATGGCAAGACTGACCTGACAGTGCTGCAAGAACATGGATATTATTGCTCTATATCTGCTTCATATTATTCGGGGACAGGCGGGGCAATGGCCCACTTTATGACAGAGGTAGACTATACTCGCGCCTTAGTTCGTGATTTTGAGGTAATGAATGCTTTTCACAAGGTGCCGGTTATCCTGCTAATGTTGCATGGAAGTTCTTGTGACACTTTTGGGTTTGTTGCCTGCGTTCAAGCCATCACGATTCACGAAGGTCGCTTTCTTACATATTTTTTAAGCTCCTGACATCATCATGACCAACCTTGGAGAGACGGCGTTGAATCCGCTAGGGGTGTTGCTGCAACCGGGGACCGCGGCTGATGGTCT
>JAPKEA010000550.1 GCA_028822275.1 Planktomarina sp.
CTCTTTATAAACATCTTGTTGGATTGGGAATAAACGCACCACTATTTGTTAACTTAGCGTTCACGTTTTTGCAAAGCTTGTTACTAATTAATACCGGCTTTATGCTTTACAGTGGAGTACATATTCCTCAAAAAAGTAAGATCAAGGCTCGACCTTTTATGATTGGAGTTTCAGGAGACTCAGCTGCTGGTAAGACCAGGGTTTCTAATGATATCAGATTGGTATTGGGAACTCAGCATATTGGGTTAGTGAGTGGCGATGATATGCATAAGTGGGAACGAGGTCACACGAGTTGGAGTAATTTGACCCATTTAAATCCCCTAGCAAATGAACTTCATGATGAATTAGACTTTATTAAACGACTACGCCAAAACAAATTTGTATGGCGCCGTCACTATGATCATGAGACTGGTCGGTTTACAGAAAAAAAAGCTATAAAATCGCGCTCTATAATGGTATTTGAAGGTCTTCACTCGTTTTACTTAAAACCATCAAGAGACCTCTTTGACCTTAAAGTTTTCATGAAGCCTGATGCGTCATTGTTGAAACACCGGAAGCTATTACGAGACGTACAAAATCGTGGTGCAAAGAAAGCCAAAGTCTTTGAGACTATTGAAGCTCGCCAGTCTGACTTGGCTCAGTTTATTGAGGTTCAAGAACAGTATGCCGACATTGTAATTTCTATGTTTCCCATAGAAAAAATTGCTGAAAAAGAAATTGGAAAACCAGACTTGGAGATTCGAGAGTGGCTTCAGTTCACAGTTTCAAATTCGTATTATTTGGGTTCAATAGTATCTGACCTAATAGAGGCCTATCCAGATGATGTGAGACATTTTTATGACGTACAAGATAGACAAGTTATTGAGATCACAAAAGCACCAGGCCCCAAAACTTTAAGTTTGTTAAGCGAAAAGCACTTAGTTGAGCTTGAAACACTTGGTATTTATGATCCACCTTGGAGTACTAATTGGAGTGGCATTTTGCAGTTATTGTTGATTTACTGCATATTTAATGGACTGGAAGAGCAGTAATGGACGACGGTCTTTCTGAGCTCATAGAAGTTTCTAGAAATTTGGGCCGGCGTGTAGCTTATGTGCAGGGTGGTGGTGGCAATACTTCTTTGAAAACCGCTGATAGTAAAATGTTTATCAAGGCATCTGGTACCTTTCTTGCCGACCTGAAGGATGCGGCAGGGTTTCTACCGGTTGATTGGAGAATGCTGCGATCTCAACTCAATGATTGCATCTCAGAACAAGACTATTCGGCTCTGTTGGCGGCATCCGTTATGGTTTCAAATAATTCTGCTCGGCCGTCGATAGAAACTGGATTTCACGCCATCTTAGACAAATGTGTACTTCACAGCCATTCAATTTGGGCTAATCTTTTATCCTGCACTGTTGAAGGAGAAAATCTTGTTTATAGTCTTTTCCCGCAAGCAATTTGGGTTCCATATGTTACGCCAGGTCTTGCATTGACCAAAAAAATCTCAAAAAAAACAGGAGTCAACAAAAAGCAGATTATTTTTCTTCAAAACCATGGAATAATCATAAGTGCTCCAGATCCAGAATCTGCCTGGGCGATGCATGAAAGTGTGACCCGAAGCATCCGCAATGCCTATCCTGCTATTACTGATTTTGATGAAACCCAAAACTTTACAAGTGGTATTACCACCGATGGTTTATTATTTCCTGATCAGGCTATTTACCATTCTAAGCCTGAATTATCAAAAACACGCGCGGGTTATGAAACAGCCCAAGCATGTTCATTTCTTTTAAAAAGTGTTGCAAAAGTAGGGCTAACATTATGTTACATTGAGGACTCAGAGCGAGATGTATTGTTAAATATGGAATCTGAAAAATTTAGACAGAAGTTGGTTGGCGAGTGAGCTTACAATTAGTTATCCCAATGTCTGGTCTTGGCTCTCGTTTTGTAAGTCATGGTTACAATGTTCTTAAGCCGTTGATTGAGGTCCATCAGCACCCAATGATAGAATGGGTTCTCCGAATGTACCCGGGAATAAATGACCCGTTATTTATTTGCCGTAAGGATCACCTTGAAACAACAGAGATGCAAAAAATTCTTAAAACAGTAAAACCAAATG
>JAPKEA010000551.1 GCA_028822275.1 Planktomarina sp.
GCTACGGCATGGGCCACTGGGGGCGTCTACGTTATATATACATGGCCTCTGCCAGTGATCAGGGCTGTGAGCATGTAAACCAGTTCTACGTCAGTTTCGGGTTAGATGACCGCTATCTGATCCTTATGGGGACAAGGTGCTATAGAGTATTATAGGAACCTGTCCCTTTAGTGGCCTCTTTAACCCGAAACTTAATGTTGATCCTCTGCGCCATACAAGAATGATAACTGTAGGTCTGTGATATTACCCTCTCCCCAACCAGTTTCAAGAAATGATAATACCTCTGCTAGGGTATGGTGAGTGAAGACTGAAGCATAAGGATCACCGGAATAACTCTTCGGCAGGAATAAGTGGCTGTGGGTGGTCTTGCGTTTATTACCGGCTTTGAAGGTGGCTATGACGAATAGGTATTAACTAGGCAGTGCAGTGAATTAAATAATTGATATTCCATTAGGGATATTTTTAGCTATAATAATCATCCTGAGTCACTCGGGCTCAATTATTCAATAAGAAAGCTATAAAATTCATGAAACGTATTTTGGTGGATATGTCTTTAACCTCATTGCATCATGGCCACATTCGTTTACTGCAAAAGGCATCGCTTTTGGGGCATGTTGTAGTGGCACTCTGCTCTGATGATGAGATTTTAAAGGCAAAGGGCTTTCTTCCGTTGTTTTCCTTTGAACACAGAAAAGAGATTGCCCTTGCTATCCGATACGTTGAAGAAGTTATTCAATGCGAATGGTTGATTGATGAAGCTTATATGGATTTTCACAATATAGATTTACTTGTTCATGGAGATGATAATGTGAACCCAGTACCACCAGAACGATTGGTCCTATTTCCGAGAACAAGCGGTATCAGTAGTACCGCACTGAGTAATCGCCAAGACAGCTAAAATGACAGGTTAGCTTCCTACGTTTACAAAACAAAAATCAAGCAACCTGAAAGTCAGCAATATCTTTCGCAACTGACTGAAATACATCATCCCATGGTTCCCAAGTGTTGCGTTCAAAAACATCAACAGACGGTCCGGGAGGAGTAAATAAAATATTATTCCATGAACTTTGCCGCCAATGAAGCATCTTAGTTGGTGTTCCTACTCCTGCTGCGATCGTAGACACGGCTGTAGAAACTGATATGACAACATCAAACGATGCAGAAAGTGCCGCTACATCGTCCAAATCATTATAGTGATCCAGATCATCAAAATTGTGCACGTTCACCCCAAATTCATCCCAAATTTCAGCTAAATCATCTTTAAATTCCGAAGACTGCAAGTTTACGAAAGTTACGTCAGAAAGTGCAAGTACAGGAGCCCAGTCGGGTATTCGTGTATAGTTCGGTAGACGAGCAGGTGTCACAAGTGGGCTTTTCCAGCTAATTCCGACGAATGGACCGTTTCCCAGTAAATTTAAGCGTTCTTTCCAAAAGTTAACCCTAACTGGATCAGGAATAAGAAAAGCATTGGGTTTAGTTTTTTTAGAAATTTCTGGAATAAAGTGCCTAAAAAGGCTGCCCATTGGTAGGTGAACGTCAAAATCATCCCTATGGTTATCTAAGCTTCTGTTTTCAGCCCTCACCTCTACTTTAGGAAAAGACCGGGCAAGCAATGGGACAAGTTTCTCCTCACATTCTAAAATACATTTCTCAGCTTGAGAGGCCACAAGTGATAGGCAGGAAGACCACATGATAACGTCTCCGGGCCCCTGCTCGCCCCAAAGAAGAATAGTTTTATCTTTTAGGCTTGTAATTCCATCCCAAAGGGGTTTCGAGAAATGCCGCATTTTTGACAAGTTCTCGGCAGTTTTCCAGCGCCATTCATATTTATCAAGGCCTTCTTTTAGTCCGCCAGCATTGAGAAATGCAAAACTTAAGTTGTGATGCATCTCAGCATAGTCAGGCTTAATCTTAATGGCTTGTTTGTAGCTGCCTATGGCTGCGTCTAACTCACCCTTAGCTTGCAGGGCAATCCCCATATTGCTAAAGGCATCAGCATAGTCAGGTTTAATCTTAATTGCCTGTTTGTAACTGTCTATCGCTGCATCTGACTCACCCTTATCCTTCAGGGCAATCCCCATATTGCTATAGG
>JAPKEA010000552.1 GCA_028822275.1 Planktomarina sp.
ATCCAGAATAATGCAATCACTCTTGATTACTCCAGGATGTTCATCGGAGTTTACTATTCTAAGACCCCGACCCACCATCTGCATCATAGTTGATTTAGCAGAGCATGGCCGGAGAAGGACGACACAACTAGTCGGTGGATGGTCCCAGCCCTCTGTGAGCACTTGTACATTAACAATTATCTGCAGGTGCCCACTGGCATATTCATTTAGAATTTTCTCACGTTCATTATTTGTTAGTTGTCCAGTTATCGCTGCGGCTTTAATACCCTCTTCCCTAAAAGCGTCTCTAATAGCTTCGGCATGCTTAACCGTTGAGCAAAATACCACAGTCTGCCGGTTTTCACCTTTTTCCATCCATTGCTCAACTACTGCAGAATTTATTGGCCGTTGGTTCATGATTTGGTCAACAGCAACCATGTCAAAATCTGAACCCAATTCTTTAACGTTGGACAGTTGAGCTTTAACGCCAACATCAATCACAAATGTTCTTGGAATAACTAGATGCCCAGATCTGATTAATTCGCCCAGAGAAATCTGATCACAAACATTAGAAAATACTTCCCGAAGTCCTTTGCCGTCACTACGGTTGGGCGTAGCAGTCAGGCCCAGTAGCAAGCAATTAGGATTTAGTGCGAGCGCACGGTCAATTATGGTTTTGTAAGTTGCTGCGACTGAATGATGGGCTTCGTCAATAACTAGAAAGTCAATTGGTGGGATGGTTTCCAAATTAGCAGGCAGCGATAGTGTTTGCACCATTGCGAATGTTACTTGACCATCCCAAGATTTGCTCTTTGCATCATAGATTGATGTTTTAATGGATGGATTTATCCGTTTGAATTTTTCTTGGTTTTGGGAAGTCAGTTCATCTCGGTGCGCAAGAACCAGTGTACGAGCACCAGTTGAACTAATATGGCGACCAATAATTTCAGAAAATAAAATAGTCTTGCCTGCGCCAGTTGGAGCCACCCCAAGGGCGTTTCCATGAACCTTTAACGCCGCTAGACTACGTTCCACAAATTCTTTCTGACGGGGTCGTAATAACATTTATTTATATCACCTCTGCATCCAAATTGGGCCTGCGACCACTTGAGTTAGCTTGGAAGTTACATCTTTCTGCTTTAATCTGGGTTGGGCAAAATGAGTGTCAGAAGTATCTGGAACTATTGGTTCGTCGATATCATTCTGGAGTTGCCCCTTCTGATTTTTGACAACTTTTATTCGTGCTGAAAATTCAATTCCATCAAAATCTTTAAAGCTTCCAAGCCGACGTGCGGTTAGGGCTTTTTTTGACAAGTCATTTGGAGAAAAGCAGTGAGCAGAATTTAATATACTCAATATTAATAGGCGCCCGCGCCGCCGCCACCAAGGGCCTTTTGGACTATTTAAACCAATTTGTGAAAATATCTTTCTACCTTCATATACTCCGTCGGTAACAGAATACTCAACATTAAGGTAAATGGAACCAGTGCTGGCTTTAGTAGCATACCCATCTGTCCAGCCCTGTGAAAGATCATTATAATTACCTCGCCGGATACCTAATTTAAGTTTTACAACCTTGCCAGCTGGCACTAATTTATTTGACACTAAATATAATCCTCGCTCTAGTTGGGCTCTATAATCCTCTCAAAAAATAAAGGATTTAATCAATGTCGACGATAGTAGGGTTTGAAAAAGTTTTTATGTCAATACCCTTTGAAGAAAAGGACTGGGCAAAAGACTAAGGTTTAAAATTTGATGGAAAGGGCAAATGCTGGTACTTGCCTCCCGGAAAAGACCCCCTCCCGTTTCGAGAATATTGGTCATATTTAGAAAATACATTTAATGACCGTGAAGAATTAAAAAAGCGCGGGTGTCGGTATAACCGTAATCTCAAAAAGTGGTATGTGCCAGGTGACTTGGATTATGACAAATTTACTAAATGGTGGCCAGAAAGTCTAAAACAGTTTTTATTCAATGATCGATACGCAATACATCGGCACCATGCTAGTACGGGTCAGGCAGATGTATACAGGGCCTACGATGTGATTGATGATACTATCTTTGCAATAAAGTATTTTCTGAATGACATACCTA
>JAPKEA010000102.1 GCA_028822275.1 Planktomarina sp.
TAGCTGCGCGCACCAAATTCTTTCCCGAAATAGCTACACAATTTCTTACAAATTTTGTTTTCTATTTCGCACTTCCGGCCCTGATTATTCGGTTCTCAGCTAATTTATCATTTGGAGATCTGTTAAATTTTCCATTTATAGGAGCCTATTTAACAGCCTCTTTTTTCATCTATTTTTTGGCTACGGTCATAGCAATATTACGTAGACGGAGCATAGCTGAAGCTGCTGTCGAAGCTCAATGTGCCTGTATTGGGAACGTAGGATTTTTGGGCATCCCAATGCTTGCCCTTTTGATGGGAAAAGAAGCTGTTCTTTGGGTCATGTTGATCCTTGCTATGGATCTATTGGTGTTTGGTAGCCTAATTGTGATCCTCATCGTAGGCTCCCGCGATGGGCGAATGAGCTTAGGTGTTTTAAAGACTGTTGGCCTTGGGCTAATTAAAAACCCAATGATTATGGCGATGGTTGCAGGTCTAATATGGTCCAGTACTGATAAAGCTTTTCCAGTGCCAGTTGCTGAGTTTTTCGACATTCTTGGTGCAGCTGCTACCCCCGGGGCATTATTTGCTATTGGCGCATCTTTAGCGGCAAATTCAGCGGAGCGGTTTACGATTGCAGGGTGGCTAGCCTTTTGCAAGTTAATCCTACATCCGGCAGCAGTAGCTGCAACGTCCCTTTTGATCTTCCCTGTGGCAGCCTATTCTGCGGCGGTTATGATTGCGGCAGCAGCCCTGCCTGTTGCTGGGAACATTTTTATCCTCGCCACACATTATGGCGTGGCGCCTATGCGCGTTTCAGCCTCAATCTTTTTGTCAACTATGATTTCAGTAATCACGATCTCAGTGGTTATCGCGTTGGTAACCGGATTGTATAGTTAATCTAAAAAAACCCCGCTTGCATATTTTTATAATATCAGCTTTGCACTTATTGATGGGAACGAAAGGCTTTATTATGAAAATCAAATCAGAAAACGCATGTTTTGGTGGTGTTCAGGGAGTGTACACGCACACTTCCGACGTGTGTAATACTGAAATGACGTTTGGCTTGTTTATGCCGCAAGAAGCTAAATCTGGCTCAGTGCCGTTGCTTTGGTACCTGTCTGGCCTCACCTGTACCCATGAAAATGCTATGACCAAGGCGGGTGCGCAGGCGTGGGCTGCTGAGCAAGGTATTGGCTTAGCCTTTCCTGATACATCTCCACGGGGTGCAAATGTAGCTAATGATGACGCATACGACCTGGGGCAAGGCGCTGGTTTTTATGTAAATGCGACCCAAGATCCCTGGGCTCCTCACTTTAAGATGTGGGATTATGTTGCAGATGAGCTTCCACAGCTTTTGGGTCGTGAATTTGCAATAAATCTTGATCGGCAATCCATTACTGGCCACTCGATGGGGGGGCATGGTGCTTTAACACTGGCAATGGGGCGTCCGGACCAATATTGTAGTGTTTCTGCATTTTCCCCTATCTGCAACCCAATGAAATCAGACTGGGGTCGTAAGCAGCTGGCATCCTATTTAGGAAATGATAGCAGTGCATGGGAACTCCATGACGCAAGTTTTCAAATGTTAGAAAAAGGCTTCAACGGTCCAGTTTTGGTCGATACTGGAACCCAGGATGAATTTTTAGATTTATTGAAGCCTGAAACGCTTGCATTTTCTATGGCAAAACGACGCCAGGAAGGGCATTTACGCCTGCAGCCGGGCTATGATCATTCTTATTTCTTCGTGTCGACGTTCATTGAAGATCACATTAGTTTCCATGCTGAAGCTTTAAATGCGAGATAATGCATGTCACACTATGATTTAATCATTATTGGTTCAGGGCCTGCAGGCCGTACTGCGGCAATCCAAGCTGGGAAATTGAAACGCAAAGTTTTGGTTATTGACCGTAAAGACCGTTTAGGTGGTGTTTCGATTCACACAGGAACAATACCTTCAAAAACTTTGCGAGAGACAGTGTTGAACCTTTCAGGCTGGCGTGAGCGTAGTTTTTATGGCCGCTCATACCGCGTCAAAGACGAAATCGGAGCCTCTGATTTACGAGACCGTTTAAATAAGACTTTGGATTATGAGGTTGATGTTTTGGAGCACCAATTCAACCGAAATCATGTGGAGACCCTGCATGGAGTTGCACGGTTTTTAAGTACAACTGAAATTGAAGTTACCACGGATACTGGCGAAATCGCACAAGTGACATCGAAAAAATTTCTGATTGCAACTGGTACTAAGACATATCGCCCCGACAACGTACCGTTCAATGGTACTAATATTTTAGACAGTGATGAATTTCTTGAGATGTCACAAATTCCTCGCTCATTGATCGTAGTGGGTGCGGGTGTTATTGGCGTTGAATACGCCACAATGTTCTCAGCGTTAGATGTGAAAGTCACGTTGATTGAACCTCGTGAAACGTTTTTAGACTTTATTGATAGGACTCTTATTCAAGAATTTACGCACCAAATCCGTGAGAATGGTGTGGATCTGCGTCTTGGATCTGCAATCACTAATATCGAGGATAAAGGTGATCACGTACAATTAGAGCTTGAAAATGGCCGCCAAGTCCAAGCTGAAATGCTGTTATTTGCTGCGGGTCGAATAGGGGCTACTGAAAAATTAGGCATGGAAGCTGTTGGCTTGGAATTAGACCATCGAGGTCGTTTCAGTGTTGATCGCAAGACATACCAAACTGATGTGCCAAATATCTATGCGGCTGGGGATGTGATAGGTCACCCGTCATTGGCTTCAACAAGTTTACAACAAGGTCGTGTTGCGGCTTGTCATGCATTGAATACACCAAGCTTACCGGAAAGCCCGTGGTTCCCTTACGGTATTTATTCCGTCCCAGAAATCTCAACTTGTGGAATGAGCGAAGAAGACATTGAGAAAAGACGTATTCCTTATGAAGTGGGAGTTGCACGTTTCCGTGAAACGTCTCGGGGGAATATTATGGGCCTCGAGCACGGTATGCTTAAAATGTTGTTCTCACTTAAAACCCGACGTGTTCTAGGGGTGCAAATTGTGGGTGAAGGCGCAACTGAGTTGATCCACATCGCACAAGCGGTGCTGAATCTAAAAGGAACAGTAGATTATTTTGTCCAAAATACATTTAATTATCCAACTTTGGCAGAGGCTTATAAAATTGCTGGCCTGGATGCGTTTAATCGTATGCCTATTCCCGAAGAATTACTCGAATACGGGCCATCTCAAACTTGATTTATGTTGATGCTGACGCTTGTCCGGTGAAAGCTGAAATAGAACAGGTAGCGACCCGTATGAAGGTGCAGGTTAAAATGGTCTGTAATGGCGGTATTCGTCCCTCTGCTAACCCATTTGTTGAACTGGTGATCGTGGATGCGGGCCCTGATGTGGCTGATATGTGGATTGCTGATCGTGCTGGCCCTGGAGACGTGGTTGTTACCACAGATATTCCGCTTGCAGCAAAATCCATCGAAGCTGGTGCGCATGTTCTTAAGCCAAATGGAGAGTCCCTCACATCTGTGAATATTGGTAACGCTTTAGCAACTCGAGATTTAATGTACGATTTACGTGCTGCGGACCCATTCCGCCAAGGTGGTGGAAAAGGGTTTTCTAAGGGGGACAGATCACGGTTTTTAAGTGCTTTAGATAGTTCATTACAGCAAAGCAAAAAACTGTAACTATTATAAATTTCAATAAAGTGAGGTTTATATAAGTTTGCATTGGCGCCACGTCGTTTTTAAACCAGATCAAATACATATATAGGCTTAACCTAAAGTTATGAAACAATTTAAAACATCTTTTGGTGCTCTGTGGGCTTTGTTGGCCTCGTTAATTTTTTCAATTAATGATATGTTAATTAAGTTTCTATCAGATGGCTATGCACTTCATCAGATTGTCTTTACCCGATCACTTATTGCTGTGCTCGTCATGCTGGTAATTGTGATCCCAATTGCTGGTGGATTTTCTAAACTCAAAACAAAACGAATAGGACTGCATTTGTTGCGGGCGTTGTTTGTAGTAGCTGCAAATTTGTTTTTCTATATGGCTCTGGCGGATTTACCGCTGGCCACCGTAGTTTCCATCTTTTTTATTGCACCCTTCTTAATCACTATATTCTCGGTCGTCTTTCTTAATGAAAAAGTTGGTGTATGGCGCTGGACTACAATTTTTGTAGGGCTACTAGGGGTTCTTTTGATAGTACGCCCTGGCACGGATGCATTTACCCTAACCTCAATTTTACCTGCGATGGCAGCCTTCTGTTACGCATTATTCCATATATTAACTCGGAAAATTGGACCTGGTGAAAACCTTATCACATTGACGTTTTATGTGCCCTTAGTCTTCTTGATAATCACGATGTTAATTGGCCTTTCGGTAGGACATGGACAATTCTCAGGTGGAGGTCATCGCTCGGTTGAGTTTTTAGTACGGGCTTGGAAATGGCCGGCCTGGATTGATCTTGGTATTATGGTTGTTATTGGGCTTGGTGTTACAATTGGGGGCGCAGCGATCAGCCAAGCCTACCGCGTAGCAGAAGCAGCTTTTGTTGCGCCTTTTGAATACACCAGTTTGATCTATGCCACTGCATTTGGTTATCTCCTGTTTTCCGAATGGCCCGACTTTTATGGTTGGTCTGGTATGGGATTGGTTCTGATTTCTGGTCTGGTGATGGTTTGGCGAGAAGCAGTAAACGTCCAACCTAGGGTTGCGCCTCCCAATTCCCCACGCTAGCGATAGGGCAACGAAAGGTCCTATTATGACCATAAAAGCTGTTGTTTTTGACATCGGGAACGTGCTGCTCGAGTGGCACCCTGAGAATTATTTTGACCTTACTATAGGGCCGGATCGTCGCAAAGCTATGTTTGCGGCGGTGGACTTGCATGGTATGAATGATCGTATTGATTTGGGCGAAGGGTTTAAGGACGTAATTTATGAGGTTGCGGCGGCCAACCCTGAATGGCGTGTGGAAATACATGATTGGTATGTAAATTGGATTCAACTAGCAGCTCCTGCCATTGATCACTCAGTGCGTTTGTTGAGAGCATTGAAGGCCCAGGGTATCGCAGTGTTTTCACTAACAAACTTTGGAGTGGAAAGCTACGCATATGCTCAAAACCACTATGACTTTCTGAATGAATTTGACCGCGATTACGTGTCTGGTCATATGAAGGTCATTAAACCAAACCCGCTAATCTACCAAATGCTTGAAGATGATAGCGGAATCCCGGCGGCTAATCTTTTATTTACAGATGATCGTGTGGATAATATTGTAATGGCGGCCAGCCGGGGCTGGCAGACCCATCAGTTTGAAAACCCAAATGGATGGGCGGATCGTTTGGTGGCAGAAAAGCTTTTAAGCAAGGAGCAAGCGATATGACCCCTGCAATTATACCCTTTGACGAAGGCCAGAAGAATCTGAATTGGCTGGCTTTGGTAGACGCAATAAAAGTGGGCCACACACGTCCAAAAGCGGAGATTGAAGACCTGTTTCTCTACCGTGGTGGTGATACTCTGCTCAGCCGTTCGGCTTGGATTGATGGTATGGGGATGCTTACTAAAACTGCGACTGTTTTTCCTGAAAACAAGAAGACTGGCACCCCGATGGTCGGTGGAGGGGTGATGCTATTTGATGATACTAACGGCGCATTGGAGGCCATGATTGACTTTCACCTAATTACAAAATGGAAGACCGCAGCTGATAGTCTGATGGCCGCTTTGGCGCTGGCGCCCAGTGGCGCTCGCAAAATTTTGATTGTGGGTGCAGGCACCGTGGGCCGGTCTCTGGTTGAAGCTTTTGGGGTTGGCTTTCCGAATGCAAAATTCAGTATCTGGAACCGAAGCGCGGCGGGTGCGGAGATATTTGCAACAGAAACAGGAGCCAAGTTCGAACCTGATCTTGAAGTGGCGGTACGGGCCGCTGACATCATCCTCACCTGCACAATGACGACCGAACCTATACTGAAAGGTGCTTGGATTCGTCCAGGCCAACATATCAATATGATAGGCGCCTACCGCTCCGATATGCGAGAAGCTGACGACGAGGCGATTCAAATCGCAAAGGTTTTTGTTGATAGCTATGCCACGACACTCGATCATATAGGCGAGCTCAAAATTCCTATCGAGTCTGGCACGATCAGCCGCTTGGATGTTCTGGCAGATTACTACAATATGTCAAAGTTTGCCGCTAATCCTGGAGATGTAACCCTTTTCAAGAATGGCGGAGGCGCCCACCTAGATCTCATGACTGCCCGCTATGTTCTGGATCAATGGCGAGGATGAGTGCGAGTAGGAGAATAAATTTAACAACTCCTAGGCTTATTGTTTTTCAATAACGCGGCTGCAATTAAACTTTTATTATTTAATAACCTTTGAGATTATAGGGAAAAAGTATACGTACGCAACTCCTAAGCAACGTGTACTGATATCGCGCGCTCTTTAATGGGGAGGTGCACAATGGCGCTGAATAGCCCTATTCCGATGCCGATCCACCAAACAGCGGTGTAATCTCCATAGATATCGTACATTTTTCCACCTAGCCAAACGCCCAAAAAGCTGCCCAATTGGTGTGAAAAAAACACAATGCCATACAGCGTTCCCATATAGCGCAAACCGTAGATATGCGCCACAAGACCCGCTGTAAGAGGTACCGTTGCCAGCCATAACGACCCCATGGCAATCGAGAAAAAGATGACTGATATTGGTGTGATTGGTAGGGCAATAAAGGCGGTAGCGATCACAGTGCGTCCGAGATATATGCCAGACAGCAGATATTTCTTCGAATAGCGTTTACCCAGATAACCCGCTGTCAAAGTGCCTGCAACATTAGCTAATCCAATCAAGGAAATGGTGATTGCCCCCAGACGTGACGTGCTAGTAATTCCAACCGAATACAAAGCTCCACCTGGCTGACTTGGCCCACACAGCTCAGAGACGAAGGCTGGAAAGTGCGCTGTAATAAAGGCTAGTTGATAGCCGCACGAAAAGAAGCCCAAGAAAATTAAAGTATAGCTGGGGTCTTTGAAAGCTTTGGTGAGGACTTGGCCAATACTTTCCTCAAGCTTCGCTTTGGTGGCGACCTTCTCTGTTTTCATCATTGGCAGGAATATGAGTGATCCAATGATGACTGCCGCAAATATTAAGAACACACTTTGCCATGACATAACGCCCAGCAACAGCTCGGCCGCGGGTGCACCAAACACCTGTCCGACTGATCCTGCGGCAGTGGCTATACCCAAGGACATTGATCTGTTTTCATTGGATGACGCTCGCCCTACAACTGCAAGAATAACACCAAAGCCGGTGCCTGCGATGCCAAAGCCCACGAATATTTCATAAAACTGCATAGCCCCAGCGGTGACTGCTGAGGAGGTCATAATCAGGCCATAAGCATAAAATAAAGCACCTATAATAATAGCTTTACGGTCGGTTAGTTTTTCGGCAATAGCTCCAAAAATAGGTTGTCCAATACCCCAACATAAGTTTTGGATAGCAATGGCCATCGAAAATTCGGCACGCAGCCAACCAAACTCCTCAGCGATTGGGATTTGAAAAACACCGAAGGACGCCCGAACAGCAAAGCTGAGCATTATAATGAGGCAACCAGCAATCAAAATAGGCGTGAATAGTGTGGTTCGAGACATTTCGAAATATTAGAAGAACTTTGGTTGAAATAAAACTGTTCATTTGCACCTGAAGCCTAGCGAGGGTATTGCCAAAACATGAGCCTCAAACAGACCTACCTCGATGCTGTTCAAGCTGGTGAACTCCTAGCTGACGGTGCGCAAGAAGCTGCTTTGTCAGAGTTGGAGCGCTTGAGCTTTGAGTTGCAGGTGCCGCCTATCTG
>JAPKEA010000103.1 GCA_028822275.1 Planktomarina sp.
GGTTGTCGGATACTACAGTTGGCCGAGTGGACGGATATCATCTTCCAGTCATCTTCCTAGATCACTGAGTATTGCAGCCTATTCTGTCGGGCAAATTCCGTCTTCCCCTCCCTAATAATGAATTGAGCAAAATTTTGAACTTAGTTCATCTAAAAAGACGTCAGACAACTTACTTGTTAAGTTGTCTGACGTCTGGCATATAAAGATAGGCATGAATTGGATATTCGAAAAACCCGGGTATTATAAATGAAAACAGATGATAAAAAACAGCAGACAAATAAGCGTGGCAGCGCAGCAAAATACCTGACACCGATTCGCGCGAAGAGCCGTACTCAGGAGGTGCTTGAGGCGCTTGTGGGAATGATTGATGCAGCCGGCCTCGAAGTGGGAGACCAATTGCCATCAGAAACTGTATTAGCCGAGCAGCTTGGTGTCGGGCGATCAACGATCCGCGAGGCGCTTAACCGATGGGAAGGGCTTGGTCTGCTAAAACGACGTCGCGGATCGGGAACCTATTTGACGGCAACCATTCGCCCGGCGCGTGGGCTAATCGCCACAGAAACCAAGCTCGAAGCGGAAGGACTATTGCGAATAATTGACGTTCGCAAGACTTTAGAGATGGAAGTTGTTGCGCGTGCAGCAAAAAACGCGACTGCAGCGCAAAAAACGAAGATCCAAGATCATTATAGCAAATTAAAAAAGCGCGTTGAATCCGGACTGCCGTGGCGAGAAGCTGATCAGGCTTTTCACTCTGAAATTTACGATGCAAGTGGCAACTCCATTTTCGGGCAGGTCATTTTTCAGCTTGATGATACTTTCCACGCAGCAAAATTTCGGGATTCACCTTTTGACAAACCAGATTTCGGTCTTCGTTCAATTCAGTTGCACGAAGAATTGACCGACGCGATCGTGAATGGCGATGTTGAGGCGGCCTGCGACGCCATTTCTACAATTTTGCAGCACGATATTGATGAAATTCGAGAGATGACCGAAGCACCTAAGTAGAACTACAAGATGCCAGTTTATGGCGCATTAAAATAATGTTTTAACAAACCCAGGGAGGGTAATATGAAACTGATACTGAAATTCTCTACCGCATTCGCGGTAGGTGTAAGTCTAATGGCGGGAGGAGTGCAAGCTCAGACAACAGCCTATGGCACGCATGACTCCACATCCGGCAGCTACATAGATTATATGAAAACCGTTTATGCGCGTGCCGGCAAACCTGAAGTAATGTCACTCCCACTAACTTCTTTCGACAAGGAATATGAACTATTTGGTCTAGCTGCCGAAGATTGGAGCCAGTCGGAAGATGGTCTTACATGGACATTTAATCTTCGTGAAGATTTGGTTTGGAGTGATGGCGAGCCACTAAAGGCGAGTGACTATGTTTTCGCTTTGCGACGCGCTGCAACAACTGGTTATGATTTCGGATGGTACTGGGATTTTGCCGGTGGACTGAAAAACTGGAATGAAGTCGTTGATGGTTCTATGGATGCCGGTGAGTTGGGCATCCGCGCTGTTGATGATCACACCATTGCAGTTGATACCAAAACCGTTAAGCCGTATCTACCGAGCGTTGTTTCGCTTTGGTATCCGGTTCCCGAGCACCAATGGAATATTCATGGTGATGAATACGCCGCCAACGTGGATACTTTGGTTACATCTGGACCATACATTCTCGAAAGCTGGGAAAAGTCTAACAATAGAATGGTATTAGCCAAAAGCCCGACTTACGTCGGTCCATGGCCAGCAATGGTTGACCGTTTGGTTTTGGACCCTACTCTTGGTCCTCCCGAAGTCGGATTTCCGGGCTATCTTGCGGGTGACACAGATATTACGGCTCTCAACGCTGGTCAGATTCCATACGCTGAAAGTCGTTTTGCTGACGAAATTCGTACAAACGCAATCTTCGCAATTTCCTATATTTCATACGATCTAACGGCAGAGCCGTTCGATAACATCGATGTTCGAAAAGCGCTATATTATGCGATTGATCGCGACGAAATGACAAGCACTGTGTTGAATAACTTGGCTATTCCAGCGCGTTCACTGTTGGCTCCGGGTTTCCCAGGTTACAATGAAAGCATTACGGAGAACGCTGTGTTCGATCCTGCGAAAGCTCGTGAACACCTTGCTGCTGCTGGATATCCTGATGGAGAAGGCTTCCCTGATATTGAAATATGGTATCGTGATCAAGGCGGTTATAACGGCGCGATTACTGCCCCGATGTTGCAGTATTTACAGGCAGAATTCAAAGAGCATTTGAGTATCGATATGGGTATCAAGGTTATGCCGATAAGTGACTGGTATGACGCGCTTACCAATAACAAAAATAATCTGTTCTTGGCGCCATACGAATACGATTACCTAGACCCAAGCAACTTTTACGGGATATTCTATGATGGCGGTCGCCATAACCATCATCTAGATTCCTATGATACGCTAGTTGCGGAAGCCGATGCGAATTCAAACTGGGAAGAGCGGCTGGCTCTGTACGAAAGGGCTGAAATGGAGCTAATCAATAATGCATCCATCGTTCCCTTAATGCATCCGATAACGACTTCGTTAGTGAAAGATTCACTGACGGGCGAAGGGACCACTAATAACAGACTAGGCTTTGCGCCTATGGGTCCTGCTCTCTATTTCTACACCCATATAGAGAAATAGGCGTTTTATCGATGTTGCTGCCCCGTCCTCCACGGGGCAGCGATACTTAACGTTATCTGCTTTTCACCTAGAAAGATCACAATGAAAATTGTCGACATTGAAAACCTTCATGTCAATTTCCGCCATCACGACGGTGTTGTTCAAGCGGTCCGAGGGGTCTCGCTAGAGCTCGATGAAGGCAAGAATTTGGGAATTGTTGGTGAATCGGGATCCGGAAAGTCAGTTACGTTCATGGCGTTGATGCGCTTGTTGCAGGCGCCTATGGCCTCAATAGAAGCGGACACGTTAAGGCTTGACGGTAATGATTTGTTAGAAGTCACTAATCGCTCGCTATCGAAAATCCGAGGTAGTTCTGTTGCAATGGTTTTTCAGGATCCACAGACTTCTTTTGATCCACTTTTCACAATTGGTCATCAAATTGTTGAAACAATCCAGACGCATCGTTCAATCGGGAAAAAAGCAGCATTTGAACGCGCGCACGATTTGCTCGTTCGGGTCGAGATTGAAAACCCCGATAAAATATTGAAATTTTATCCACATCAACTCTCGGGTGGTATGTTGCAAAGAGCGATGATCGCGATGGCACTGTCATGCGAGCCAAAGATATTGATTGCTGATGAGCCCACAACTGCGCTCGATGTTACCGTCCAGGCGCAAGTTCTCCAATTAATCACAGATATCCAGGCCGAAACCGGCATGAGTCTCATTATTATTACACACGACCTTGGCGTTATTGCTGAGACCGTTGATCGCGTAGTTGTCATGTACGGCGGACGCGTCATGGAGGCTGGGAATGTTGTTGAAATATTCGAAAATCCACTGCACCCTTACACCAAAGCTCTTATTGAGAGTATTCCGGGCCGCGTTGCAGGAAAGCAAAGGCTCAAAGAGATCGCGGGATCGTCACCAAACGCGCTATCGCCACCAACAGGGTGTCCTTTTCATCCAAGATGCAAACAAGCAGACCAAAAATGCGTTACAGAAATGCCGATAATGGTAGAATATGAAGGTAAGAGGGCCGCAGCGTGCTGGCAAGTAATTCGATGACTCCGGCTCTTGAACTGCGTCAACTTACCAAAACGTTCGAGATTGGGGGCGGGTTCAAGTCCGCATTCGGGCGCGCAAAGCGCATGCATTTAGCAGTCGATTGCGTCGACATATCCGTAAAACCTAAATCAGTATTGGGCTTGGTCGGTGAATCTGGTTCTGGAAAGTCAACATGCGGTTTGATGGCTATGCGATTGTTAGATGCTACCGCCGGGCAAATTCTAGTCAACGGAACCGATATTACAAATTTAAACTCGGCTGATTTAAAACCCCTGCGACGAAAAATGCAGATCATTTTTCAGGATAGCTATGCGTCGCTAGACCCCATGATGACATTGGCTCGGATCATAGCGGAACCATTTGTTATCCATGACATGTATTCACACCAAGAACGCATCGAAACTGTAGGGGATCTGTTGGAACGGGTTGGACTTGATCGCAGCTATGCGAACAGATACCCACACGAACTTTCTGGAGGACAGAGGCAACGCGTATCGATCGCGCGGGCCCTGGCGCTTAAACCAAAAATTTTGGTAGCAGATGAACCGACATCTGCACTAGATGTTTCAGTTAAAGCTCAGGTTATCAACTTGTTGCATGACCTTCAGGAAGAAATGGGATTGTCGATGTTGTTCATCAGCCATGAACTCAATGTCATTCGCTCTTTGGCAGATGAAATAATCGTTATGTATAAAGGTCGAATTGTTGAGCAGGCGCCGACCGAATCGATATTTCAAAATGCACAACACCCTTACACCAAGTCACTTCTATATGCTATTCCGTCGGTGAACCCGCGGGAACGCTCGCGCCGAACTTTTATGTCTGCGTCTCAAATTGCTGCTGATATTCCGGTTCTGGCGCGCGACGACATATCAATAATTGGACAGGAACGTTCGGGACCGCAACTTGTGCGTATTTCCGAAGATCATTTCGTAGAAGCAACAGTTTCAAACTAGAAAGGACTAATATGTTTGGATATGTCATACGCCGTTTACTTTCGATATGTTTGACTTTTTTTATTGTTTCGATGCTTCTTTTTGTGATGATGCATGCCATTCCTGGCGGCCCGTTTGATGCAACTGACATGCCTCTCAACGAAGCTGCCAAAGCCAAGATTCTGGAAAAATATGGGCTCGACCAACCCCTGTATGTTCAATACCTAAAATATATGTGGGGTGTGCTACATTTTGACTTTGGAATACCATACCAAAGTCCCGGGGAGACAGTTCTTGAACTTCTGGGCCGTGCATGGATTCCCAGCTTGGTATTAGGTGGTGCTGGGGTTTTAATAGGTGCCCCGTTGGGGATTGCTCTCGGATTAATGGCGGCGTTAAGACGCAATAGCTGGATTGACTATTTGACGTCAGCAATTGCGACTATAGGGTTTACGATTCCTGTGTTTGTGACCAGCATGCTGTTAATCTTGGTGTTTGCAGTATGGCTGAATTGGCTACCCGCGAGTGGATGGGGGGAGCCTCGAAAATGGATTCTGCCCATAGCCGCGTATTCCGCGATTCCAATGGCAACCTACGCTCGCTATACCCGCTCGGCGATGTTGGACACCTTGAATAAACCGTTCGTCAACGTGTTGCGGGCTAAAGGCTTACCCGAACATAAAGTAATTTTTCAGCATGTCTTGCGCAATTCAGCAATCCCGATGGTCACCGTTTTCTTACCAATGTTCATCGGGACTGCCACTGGCAGTATTTTTGTTGAAGCGATGTTCCGCGTTCCCGGACTTGGCGCCTATTTTGTTTCAAGCATCGTAACGCGTGACTATCCACTTGAAATGGCATTGATTTTGATGATCACCGTCATGTTTTGTTTCGCGTATTTTCTCGCAGACGTTGCTTATGCGCTACTCAATCCTAGGATACGACTTGGCGGGAAGGGTCCCAAATGATAAATTTAGACACTGTAGCACCTTTAGGCGCAAGCCAAGTATCGCCGCTCCTCGTAAGCGCTGAAAATTTACCTATAGCAAGAAACCCGCTTTACTATGCTTGGCGTCGATTTTTAGCAAATAGAGGAGCAGTTTTTTCAGGTTCAGTTTTGGCGCTTATTTTATTGATGGCAGTATTTGCTCCGCTCATTACCTCGACTAGCTATGAGGAACAAAAATTCCTCACCGAAAACTTGGCTTTTCCCTCTAGCGAGCATTGGTTCGGTGTCGACGATCTTGGTCGCGACTTCTATACGCGAATTATTTACGGCGGGCGTATCTCGTTGAGCATCGGTTTTGTAGCTGCAGCATTCAGTGTAATAATTGGTCTGCCGCTTGGCGCGCTCGCAGGGTACTATGGGGGGGTGGTTGACTGGGTAATCATGCGCATAATTGAAATATTTTCGGTTGTGCCCCCGCTTATGGCGGCGCTTCTTTTGGCAGCTCTTGCTGGTGGTGGTTTTGTTAGTATTGTGGTCATCGCAGCTTTATTTGGCTGGGTCCAAGTGTGCTTACTTGTCCGCGGGCAAGTAATGGCATTTCGCAACAAAGAATTTATTCGCGCGGCGCAAGCACTGGGTGCTTCACCCCAGTTTATAATTTTCCGTCATCTTGTCCCCAATTCAATTTCACCTGTTATAGTCGGATTTGTTCAAGCAATTCCACTTGCCATGATGCTTGAAGCCGGTTTGAGCTTTTTGGGTGTCGGCATCGCGCCGCCGCTCCCTAGTTGGGGCCAAATGATAAATTTGGGTATTAATTTCATGTTTTTTTATTGGCATCTTGCCCTTTTTCCGACATTGGCATTGGCAATAACCGTTTTATCTACAACATTGTTTGGCGATGGCTTGCGAGACGCTCTCGATCCAACACTAAAGGGCTGAGCATTTGACCAATAATATGCGCGAATTATTTTTACTCAGTGATGATATGATTTTCTTGAATCATGGATCTTTCGGGGCATGTCCAAAACCAGTTTTCAAGGCTTATCAGGACTGGCAACTAAAGCTTGAACGCCAGCCAGTTGAATTTATTGATCAATCGCGAGATTTCATCATTAATATGAAACGCGTGCGCATTAAGCTCGCAGAAGAACTTGGTGCACGCCCTGACGACTTAGTTGGTGTCACTAATGCAACAGAAGGGCTGAATATAGTAGCCCAATCATTAAAGCTTGAGCCGGGCGACGAAATACTGACAAGTGACCATGAATACGGTGCACTAGAAAAAACTTGGGAATTGGTTTCTAACCGCACAGGCGCAAAAGTTATTGAAGTCGAAATTCCTCTTCCACTCGTGTCGGAACCTGCGTTTTCCAAAGTCATAATCGACGCCATGACAGAGCGAACAAAAGTTCTCTTTCTAAGTCATGGAACTTCGCCAACTGCACTAGTATTCCCTATCAAGAGAGTTGTAGATGAGGCGCGTGCAAGGGGTATTATTACTGTTATTGACGGTGCGCATGTACCTAGCTTGATCGATCTGAACTTAAATGATCTTGATGCCGACTTTTATGCAGGCAATTGCCACAAATGGATGATGGCCCCTAAAGGATCAGCTTTCTTGTGGGCTCGGCGAGACGTTCAAACGATGCTGGAACCACTGGTCATCAGCCATGGATGGATCCCACAGTCTGGTGGCCCAGAGCAAAAAGGTCCATTTGGAAATAGCCGGTTTATTGATTGTTTTGAAGTTCGTGGTACACGCGACCCGGCTGCATGGTTGTCTATTCCAGCAGCTCTAGAATTCATGAAACAGCATAACTGGGGCGAGTTTGCGAAACACTCGGACTTATTAGCGAGAAAAACAGCTGAAACCATCAGTAGGCTTACCGGTATTCCATTGTTTGGCAGCCCAAATTATTGTGCACCACAAATGGTCGCCATACCATTGCCCGAATGCGACGTCGAGGATTTGAAGCGCCAGCTCTATGAAACATTTTCAATAGAAGTACCGGTGTTTAGATGGAAAGGTCATTGTATTTTGAGAATATCCATCCAAGCATACAACACGAAAGAAGACGTAACGCGCTTAATTGAAGCACTTACTAAAATATTAAAACTTTAAGTTGTGAATCCAACGGTTTGGGCAGGCGGAGATCACTCCAAAGTA
>JAPKEA010000553.1 GCA_028822275.1 Planktomarina sp.
TGAAAACCTTGTCCGTGATCTCATCTGGAAACGCATCAGGCTCATGGTTGAGCCATACCGCAAACTTGTAGGCTTTCTCGTATGACAGCGTTACATTGGCTGGTCGTTTTGCAAGTGATTGCCACAATTTGAATTTTGGATGTTCGTCGGGTAACGGGTTTGCCAGTAGCAGTTTTGTTATGGCTTTTCCTAGGTCAGCAGCGGCATCGTCCAGCTCAGATTGCAGTTCGATGACATGCTCAAGTGCAGAAACCATCTGTGAGGGCGCTGTAACTTCAAGTGGTGGGGCGCTGGCATCGTCAGACATGATGGTTGCCACTAGGACCGTATCGCCGGACCGTCGGAACCCAATATCAATACCAATGGTACCATTTAATTTGTCCGGTTGGATCACAGAAGCATCTGGAACTTTAACCGTCAAAACCAGATCATATTTGAATTTATCACCGGTTCGAGTGCGCAATATTTTGCCATTCTGTATCTGACAGTCAGGCGGCAGTGGGCGGTGATATATCCAGTCAAAGTCATGAAAAATCTTACTGGCCTTGGTTCTGCCTCCCGTAAGAACAGCCTTCAATCTGATCCTTGGTTTTGCCTTTTCTTCATCAATGCCTTGGACTGAGCATCTCAAGTATTCCTCAAAATTTGATGTCAGCAGCTCATTAACTGAGATACCGTCTACTTTTACATCTTTATCTTTTTTTCTACACCTAAACTGGAAATAGCCGGTGCCATCAAATGGATGAAAACGCATCGTGGCATTTTCCTTAAAGGCTTTATCGCGGGCCGTTCTGAAATTTGCATAAATCTGTTCGGCAGTTTTTGAATAAATCTTGCTATTTTTGACTGATACCGCCGCCTTGCATTTATTGCGGTAATCATCGTTGAGGGCCTTTTTATCGATTTTATCATCAGCGCCTTTTCGCAGCGGTTTCAGATCAGTATAGATAGTGGCGCGTTCTTCCTTCAGCCTGTTGATTGCTGCACGCTCTGATTTAAGCGTTGGGTTGCTCTCGTCCTTTGTGCCTTCTTCCATGCGCGCTTGGCGCAATCCATCAAAGGCTTCTGATATTTCCTCATTCTTTTTTTCAAGATCATCCATACGATCTGAATAGAGGATTGATGCCGACCTGCGCGCGTCGTCCCAATTTTCGCGACTTTCACGATGCAGAGCTACCAGCGTATTCCAAAGGTTATTGGCGCGCCAAAGTTCATCGATGGCTTCTTTAGGCGGATACCCGATCGGTATTAAGCCGTACTTGTAAACTCTCGTGGCCATAACGACACCCCAACATTAAGATGTTAGTTGAAATAGAAAATGGCGCAAAATCAAGAGATAACTCAAAAAAAGGTCTGCGATTAAGCTGTCATCTAATTTTGAATGATTTTGCGCCAGCTCGGCGGCGCTATTCCTCCTGGGCTAGGAGCTTTCGCGCTTTCGCAATCTCTTGATCAAGGGGCAAGCGATGCACTCCCCGAATCCTAGCGGCGCCAGGGTTGTAGCGCCCATAGAACTCACGCTCCATGTAGTCGGGCGTATTGCCTTCACGAAGGACACCGCCGTTAGGAAAAATCGTTTCAGTCCAGCCGTCATGCTTAATTACTTTGAGGTGTTCATCAGCCATTGAATTTCTCCGCTTTAGTGCTTTAGCCGAACTGGCAAGGCGCACAAGTTAGTTGTTAAATCACCTAATTTATAATTATGGGATCGCCAATCAAATATCAAGAGTTAACAGATGAACATGCGATATTATAAGATCCACTAGACAAAGTCCGCACCATCGTTGGCCGATCTCTCGCGCATGCGTGAGAGATCGGGGATACCGATTAGCACAGTTTTAGGACGCAGGTAAAACCGGATCGCGCGCGCGCGCTCAGACGCGTGGAGAGTAAAGATACAAAAAAGGTACACCGCCGTAAAAATAATATGAGGGAACAAATGAGGGAATGATCCATTTAATAAGGCAATAAGTACATGTTTTTATTTACAAATTTATTGTTTAATGGCGGACAGACAGTCTGTCGAATTATTATTTTAAATTATTGATTTAGATATATT
>JAPKEA010000104.1 GCA_028822275.1 Planktomarina sp.
ACAAAGTCATAGGATCCGATAAAAATTAGGTCAATTCAGGCGCAGCAGTATAACTGGACGCGGTTGTGATTTTGATGCGGCGGCATAGCGCAACTCGAGTATATTAAGAGGCCACTTTTGGCAGTTTTTAAAAAAAATATATTTGAAATAAAAAGACAAGATCGCCGTTTTCTCTGCATGGGCCGCCATAACACCGCTCAAGGCTATTAATTTCTGAAAAGCATGATGCCATGGAAATATTATCTAAGACGGAAAATACGCATATTAAAATATTTGATTTGCTTTATGCAGCGCTCTGATTATTCAGTGTTCGGCTCAGGTTACAGACGGCAGACCCAGGCAAAAATCTACCTTTTTGGATTGCTACGCCTCAATTTCTCCCCGCATTAAACTACAGACCCACCAAAACGACAAAAAATCTTTTGAAATAATGTGCTTGTGGCCATAATCCTCGCACCGCATACTTTTGGTAAATTATATTATTTAATGCTAAATATTGAAATCGCCGCGCTGCAAGGTTAGAAGACCTACCGCACAGTTCCCAAAGCAACTTGCTAGATGGGACCGGAAATGCCACAACTTCAACCTATAGAAAATTTTACCAAAACAGAAAATGAACCACTCGAGACATAAAAGCAGCAAGGCCAATCCTGCGCTCTTCCCGGGTGTATGTGCAAAGTTTAAACATGACGTTGCCCAAAAAAGATCTCTTAACGGGATCAACTACGACACTCTCCACTTAAACAATAATTGGCCGACGTAATGGAGGTTCTGCTAATATTGCTGATTATTGCAATAATCGTATCCGGGGTGGTGTTCGTGATTGTCCAGCAGTCCTCAGGCATTTTTGATGCTGAGGCACCTTTACCTCAACAGCATCAAAGTAACTATGATAATAATGTCATCTACCCCCTAAAACGCATTAAGGGCAACCTTACCGTAATTGATTACAGAGACAACTATGATCGAATCACAAGTCCGTTTAGCATTGGCTATGTCCATGGATTTATGGCCTACTCAACATTTGACAGTGTTATGGAGCTCAGAAATTATAAAAACGTCATCGATAGGGTTTCACCTTTTACAAAGACGGTTATCGCAAGAGTTTTTTCAGACAAAGAGCGGGCAGATCTATTGGAATACCTAGAAGGCGATCTAACAACTTCAGATATATGGATAGATGGATACGAGGCGGGCTGCAGAGATGGCGAAGCGTGGCAGCAAAGCGGCGAATTTAGCAATACCTGGACGAATTTCATTCGAAGCGACAAATAACGGTTTTTCTTATAAACAAGCATTCATGTAGCAGTTTTTTTGTCAAATCTTATATTAAACGACCCGTTCAAAGCTGCATAATGATTGAAAAAAATCAAGATGCGGTGGTGATCTGTGGCAATATGCCCTTCGTCCCGGGCGCACGAAAAACATTGCCAGTATAGTGGCGCATACACGGTTTCAGTCTCACTGATCTGAATAAAGCCATTGGCTCTGAAGAAAACTATTGAGACTTACAGATGATGGAATGCGGCGCACGAACTCTTTCTTGCAAAATTTTAGCTCCACCAAACTGTTTCAAAATGTCGATTGTCGACATAAGTTTTCTACAGGCAGAGCCTTCAACAGCACCCGTGGGCCGAGCAAAACACTGAGCGGACCAGCCACTAGTAGAACATCCACAAAGCCAGCGGGTTGTAAGACATATTGGGAAAAACACCCTCAATTGGCTAGATGCGTTGATGTCGTGAGAATTATAGGTCAGACAAGAAGGCAATAGTCGCTTACCGATAATCTTAAGTCAAAATGTAGTATGACTTTTAAATATTGGTTAAATCTATCATAAAGAAAATAGAAATAAAAAAAGTCAAAAACGTGTTAACTGAGAGCTCTTAAGGACCAAAATAGCGATGATAATACCTCTAAAGAGTATTTTTAAAAAAATGAAAATGGAAATCTCATCAATTAAAATTTTATTAATACACTTTCATGATCGTTTAAAACCTGTTCGCGCCATCGCATCGAAATTTTTCCGAAAAGGAAATCTATTACAGGCAGTTGACGACTGGAAATTGCAACAAGAAAATCAAACCAAACAATCAAGAATTATTCGCAATAGTCCTGATAATTCGGAACCGTCCCGAGATCAACTGGAGGAGTTAATCAATCTTTATAATCAGGGGAATTTTCCTAAATTCTTACCACTAGCAGAACAGATCGCAAAAGATTATTCTCAGAATTTCCAAGTGCATATCATGTTGGCCGAAGTAAATAGAAAACTACAAAATCATGACGCCGCCATAGAAAATTATCAAAAGGCAATACAGATCAAGCCGGACTATACCGATGCCTATATGAATTTGGGCATTACTTTGAAGAATAGTGGTCAATTAATTTCTGCTGTGAGTACCTTTAAAAAAATACTTGATATAAAGCCGGATGATGCTGAGACCTATTATAATATAGGCAACACATTTCGGGTTAATAATGATTTAGATGCCGCGGTTGAATACTATCAAAAAGCGATCAACTCTCAAGCTAATTACTCAGAGGCTTATAATAATCTGGGCACCACACTAATGGATAAGGGTGAATTAGATTCTGCCATAAAAAATTACAGAAAAGCACTTTTGATCGAACCTCACGATGCTGAAATATATTATAACCTAGGGAATGCACTTCAAGATAAGGGTGTACTAGACGAAGCGATTGAATGCTATCGGGTTGCGATCGAAAATGCCCCAAACTACGCGAATGCATACAACAACATAGCTGTTGCCCTAAAAAATAAAGGGGAACTGGACACTGCGATTGACTGCTATAAACAAGTCCTAAGGATCAAGCCAGGCGATGCGAATGCCTATTATAACATGGGCATTTCACTAAAAAATAAGGGAGAATTCCCAGCAGCCTTAGATTGTTATAAAAAAGCCATAAAAATTAAACCTGACTATGCGGAAGCACATAACAATATGGGGACTGTTCTTCTGGATATGTTTGAACTGGATGCGGCGATAGAATGCTTGCAGAAGGCTTTGCAGATCAAACCTGACTATGCAGAAGCCTATTGCAATATCGGGAATGCATTGCAGGAAAAGGGCGAATTAAACGCAGCGATTAACAGCTTTGAAAGGGCATTGCATATCACGCCTAACTATCCAGAAGTCAGGCATATTTTGGCCTCTTTAACCGGAGAAACTACCCGTTCTGCTCCTCGGGCCTATGTGGAAAAACTGTTTGATAGTTGTGCCTTCAAATTTGAACGGTCTCTTGTTGACGACCTAGAATATCACACTCCTAAAATTCTTTCTGAGTTGATTGTCGCAAACCATTGCAATGGCTCATTAGGGTCCGTTTTGGATTTAGGTTGCGGCACAGGGCTTGTTGGAGTGGAAGTTAGGCAATTTTGCAGCAATCTAGAGGGCCTCGACTTGTCAAAGTTTATGATTGAGGAGGCCAGAAAGAAAGATGTTTACGACAGCTTAGCGCACGGTGACATACTAGATTATTTGGCAACTGAAACACTCGATTTTAATCACTTCATCGCTACAGACGTATTTATTTATCTGGGCGAAGTTTCCGAGGTCTTTCGCCTAATAAAATCCCGGAACCTAAGAAATGGATGCTTGTCGTTTTCAACAGAGCATACTGAAGAAAAAGAGTTTGCCCTAGAATCAACGGGCCGGTTTTCACACTCGAAATCCTATATCGAGAGCCTGTGCAAGAAATTTGACTTTCGGCTGTCTGGTTTCGAAAAAACGAACCTAAGAAAAGAGAAAGGGGAGTTTATAATCGGTGCCCTGTACATACTGGACTTCTAAAATAATATCCAATTTTTATTATTTTGACGATAAAGAATAGTACAAATGAATTTATTTTAAGGATAAATTGATATTTCCAACCGTTCAAAACACAAGTTCTGTAGTAAGAGTGTTTAAAGTCACTGAGAACTGACCCTATATTTTCACCAAGATTTGACGCGCTCTTGGGTACGCATCGTCGGCTATGCTTTGGTCAAATTGGCGCTCTCCTTTGTTGTTGTCTTGGCGGCTTCTGAGCTGGCTTTAAAGCGGTAGCTGTCGTTGCCGGTTTCGAGGATGTGGCAGCGGTCTGTAAGCTGGTCATGGAGCGCTGTTATCCTCTTTGCATCGCTGAATAACCGCACGATAATGGCGCCAATCATAGATGACCCTGCTGGGCTTGCGATGTGACCATTCAATAATGCGCTCATGGGTGCAAACAGTTTGATCTTCAGCGACAACGACCAACCGTTCTGGATAAACCTATAGGCTGATGGGACGGCTCGCAAAACTGGCGGGAAACGCTGTACCGGTTGCGTTCAAACGTTATCAAACACGTTGGAAACACACGGTTGCTATGCTCTGAAAAGCCGTCAAAGGCAGGCGGCAGGACCATCAGCACAGGCCTCTCTGCCTTCTAAGCACCGGCAACTGAACCAGGCAATTCCCGGAGCGCTATCTCGGACCAAAGGGCGATGGAGCGATCTTCAAGCCACTGGTTCAGCTTATATAAATCCTTGAAGACAGGCATGACCTGCCACAAACGGTTGCGTGCATCCCAGACGTTCTTGTCAACTTGGCCCTTCTCCCAGCCTGCGGCTGGATTGCAAAACTCAGGCTCAAAAACGTAATGGCTGGCCATCGCTTTGAAGCGCGCATTGATGTCGCGCTGTTTGCCACGACCAACACGGTCTACTGCCGTCTTCATGTTGTCATAGATGCCCCGACCGGGGATGCCGCCAAAGACGCACAAGGCATGCCACTGGGCGTCAAATAGCATCTCATGGGTTTGCAACCGATAAGCCCACACTAGGAATGCCCGACTATGCGAGCGCTTGATATGGGCCGTCTGCAGTTTAACCCGTTCACCGCCGATGTTGGCCCAGTCATCGCTCCGATCGAACTGGAAGGCTTCATCGGGTTCGAACACCAAAAGCACTTAGGTGCCGCGTCCCGTCGTTTACTCGGCAGGGTGTCGATCTGCGCGCCAAGTACGCCCAAAGGCTGCGACACGCTCGTAGGACCGATCGTAGCCCAGCTTACCAGATCTTCATGCAGCAGCTTAACGTTGCGCAGGTCTTTGCGAGACTTCCGCGTCTGGGCCAAAAGCCACGCTGACAAACAATCCGCGCAAAGATCCAGTTTGCTTTGACGCCGGAGCGTCTTGAACTTTGGGTCTACCGCACCTTCGCGAAGGTACTTCTTAATCGTATTCCGAGACAAACCCGTCCGTCAGGCAATCTCTCGTATTGGCATTTTGTCTCGTAATGCCCAGCATCGAATAACGCTCAAAAATTTCATGTCTATCACAACATGTCTCCCTGAACAAAACCGTCAGGATAATGTGTTCACATGGGCCAATTCTCAGTGACAATTTATGGGGCTAACGGGTCAGTTCTTAGTCACATTCAACAGTAAGACAGAATGTAGAGAAGATGCACCTGCATGATGATCCAAAACAATTACTTTTTCCACAATAATCCTGAGGGCGCTCAATGAAAAACTTTTCACCGCAATAACCCCGACAAGCGCTAGACGCATAGGGGGCTGGCCGACTTGTAAAGTTAAAAAGCTGATGGTGGCGCTTTACTATCGTCACCACCCACAGTCCTTATAGTCGCTGTTCATACATTCCTGCGCCATATTTTGCGCAAGAGAGACATCTGCCAATGTCATTTTGTCAGCCGTTGCGCCGCGCCATTTAGCCGACCTTTTGTTCCCGTTGGCTGCCGCTATGTTGTACCACATATAGGCTCTGACATTGTCCTGCAGAACACCGGCGCCGTAATAATACATATTTCCAATATTGTTCTGAGCCTTCACATGCCCTTGCTCTGCCGCGAGACGATACCATTCAACAGCCTTAGCATCATCTTGCGGCACACCTTTGCCCGCATCATGCATAAACCCAAGCTGCTTTTGAGCGTCCGCATGCCCTTGGTCGGCGGCAAGTTGATACCATTTCACAGCCTCAGTATTGTCTTTCGCAACGCCTTTGCCAGTTTCATACATAACACCAAGATCAAATTGCGCGTCCGCGCCTTGCTCTGCCGCGAGTAAATACCATTTTAGAGCCTCCGCATCATCCTGACCCACCCCATTACCCGCATAGTACATAAAACCCAGATTATATTGCGCATCCGCGTGCCCTTGTTCGGCAGCCCGACGATACCATTTCACTGCTTCAGTATCGTCTTCAGCAATGCCTTTGCCAGTTTCATACATCCCACCAAGATTATTCTGAGCTTCTGAATACCCTTGCTGAGCCGCCAGACGATACCACTTAACAGCCACAGCATCATCCGCGCCGACGCCTTCGCCAGTCTGATAAACCAAACCAATTTTATATTGGGCCACTGCATGCCCTTGCTCTGCCGCAAGCTGATACCACTTCACAGCCTCTGCACCGTCTTGGGCAATGCCTTTGCCAGTTTCATACATAAAGCCGAGGTTTCTTTGAGCGTCGACTTGCCCTTGCTCTGCCGCAAGCTGGTACCACTTCACTGCCTCAGTATTGTCTTGGGCAATGCCTTGGCCTGTTTCATAACTTACTCCAAGATTGTATTGGGCATCTGCATGCCCTTGCTCAGCAAGAAATTGCGATTTTTTCAACGCTATGGCGTAATCCTGCGCATTAGATGTAGCAGAGCCCTCCTGAAGGTCCTGTGCCCAAATTGCGCCAGCCCCAAATACTAGAATAATTGAAAGTGTCGTCGTGCGAAGTAGTCTCATAAGATTTCACCTAATGTGTTTTTATAAAAGACTAGACAAAGTCGCCCGCTCTAAAAAGCCCAAATTTTAAGAATAGCGATTGTCAGGCCAAAGATGGCATGTGGATCTTCACCTATATATATCAACGTTAATTAAGTAAATAATCACTCCACAAAGCCCTTATGAAATATGAAAATTTGTCTACCCTTCAAAAGGGTCGAAAACAGCTTGCAGTTTGGCAATCCATGTCAATTTTAAGGGAAGTCGTTGCAGAAACCGGACCGGTTTCTCAGATGGGCCACGTTATGACACGACGACCCGAGAAGATAAAACAAAACAAGCCTTGGCCTGAGTGTAAGGGCACCTATAGCGATAGGCAGTGGCTGACAGCGACATGGCAAGCATTATAGTACGCTGGTTTCTGCTAGACTTGTCCCATGGCTCTTGTACTTGTATAAGCAAATGGAACTTGGCCGGTATCCAAAGATTGAATCTTTCAGACAGTAGCCTCTGTTTTTCAATAATAGGTCTGCATCGTAAGGATTACTCACAGTGTTGAAATAGCACTCAGGATAATGGCTTGACGAAATTGTTGTGCTGTGAGCATTAGTAGCACGTGGTTGCATAGCTCAGCTGGATAGAGTGCTCGCCTCCGAAGCGAGAGGTCGCAGGTTCGAATCCTGCTGTGACCGCCATTTATTTTATCAAAATACATAAAACAATCGCACACGGAGAAAATTATTTTCACCTTGCGATCTTTGCATAACATTTTGCAGAACTTTTAGCCTATCAGAACTCAAAGCATACTGGTCTTGTCACGCTTAGGTTCCGGTCTATCAACATATTTACTCAGCCTTTCGTTCAAAGGCCAAGGGACTTTCGCCCCCCTGCGATGAATGGCGGTGGCGCGAGTTATAGAATCCGTGTGTGGATGCCCATTTCAATGCAAGAAGGTTTTCAGATTGCCTGGATCAGGGGATCAGTGCAGTCGTGTGCCCGGCCTGTATATGCAGCTTTTATACGCTGCTGG
>JAPKEA010000554.1 GCA_028822275.1 Planktomarina sp.
GGAAGCAGAAGCAGGCTAATCGGCGTAGGTCCCATCGAACTTACAGGGTTAAAGAAAAATGGAGAGTTGTTTCCCATATCCCTTAGTATTGACGATTTTGTGGCAGATGGTAAAAAACTGGTTATTTCGATAATAAGAGATATTACCGCAGAGAGTTTGGCTCGAAAGGAAAGTGAGCGAACACTGGCAGAACTGACGCAGTTGATCGATACAGCAAACGCGCCTATTTTTGGTATTGACGCTGCGGGTCAAGTCACTGAGTGGAACCAGTCGGCGGTTAGGATCTCCGGTTTTGAGAAAGCGGAAGTACTGGGTCGTGATCTGGTTCAGGATTTTATTACTGAAGAGCACAAGGCTTCGGTCAAAGAGGTTTTGGACAATGCGTTACGGGGTGAAGAAACTGCAAACTTTGAGTTCCCACTTTATACTAAAAAAGGAAGTCGCCTTGATGTTCTGTTGAATGCGAGCGCGCGCCGAGATTTGGAAGGTAACATCATTGGCGTTATAGGGGTGGGTCAAGATGTATCGCTGTTAAAAGAAAAAGAGAATTCGCTTCAACAAGCCCAGAAAATGGAGGCTGTAGGGCAGTTGACAGGTGGGCTTGCGCACGATTTCAATAATCTATTGAGTATCATTCAGGGTAACTTGAGGTTTCTTCAAAATGATTTGGAAGACGTTGACGATGATATTCAACTTCTTTTTGAAGACGCATTGTCTGCTGTTAGTGACGGTACTGAACTAACGGGGCGCCTTCTTCAATTTTCTAGCAATCGAGGATTGCAGCAAATTGTACAAGAAGTAAATGAGACTATGGAAAAATTCTATCGCCTCATGTCTAGAACTATTGGAGAAAAAATCTCATTAGTTCTGAATCTGCCGGAAGAAAAGCTTTTTGTTAGCATAGATTCATCTCAGCTTGAAAACTCGTTGCTTAACCTAGTGATTAACGCCCGTGACGCTATGCCGAACGGGGGTGAGATTTGCGTCAGGGCTGAAAAGATAGATTACACGGAGGCAAAGCAAGCCGCCAAGCACGGTGATATGAATGAATTGTCGAACCAAGAATTTGTGAAGGTAACAGTTAGCGACCAGGGTACGGGGATTGATCCAGATATTATCACGCGAATCACAGAGCCATTTTTCACTACAAAAGATGTTGGTGCTGGCACTGGGCTAGGGCTTAGCATGGTATACAGCTTTCTAAAAACGTCAGGTGGCTTTCTGCGAGTAGAAAGCGAGGTTGGAGAGGGCGCAGTGGTGGAAATGTACTTTCCTTCAGTTAAAGGGGAAAAGAATCTTTCGACAGAGTCGAGTGTTGTAAGTAGTAAATCTGTTTCTTCTAAGACCATATTAGTCGTAGAAGATGAGCCTAGGGTGCGTAGGGTTACAATTAGAGATTTACGGGGATTAAACTACAAGACTATCGAGGCTGGAAATGCAGACATGGCGATGTCGATTATAAAATCCGGAGAACAAATTGATCTCGTTTTTAGCGATATATTGATGCCCGGTGATATGGACGGACGAATGCTGGGAGACTGGGTTGAAGAGTATTATCCAGAGATAAAAGTCGTTCTAACCTCCGGCTATAGTAAAGACAAGGACGTCGTTAAAGATTCACTAAGTAACAAGGATCTTGCAAAATACCCAATAATTAGAAAGCCATATCGAATAAATGTGTTAGCCGAAGGTATTCAGTCGGCGCTATTTGATGGACCCAGTTACGAGTAACGACTACGCTTTCACATGCAGTTCTTGAGCCCTGTCCCTCACTGGAGGACAGATGCTTCTTGCTAGAGCCATTCTTCCAGATAACTATTTTTTTATTGCTGCACTATCGCAGTTGCTTGCGAAGGAGCTCCAATTTATCTATCCAGTGACTTAATAGCCAAGGTGCTTCGCTTCTTATGGAAACTTGTAACTGAGCATCACTAAATCTCGTCCGATAGAAACGCCATTCCAATCAATCTAGATGCCTAGAAAATGTCCACTTTAAGATATATTTCAAGCTATTCTCAGCAAGTAAAAGATCAAGTGCTGGAATTAATAGAGCAAGA
>JAPKEA010000105.1 GCA_028822275.1 Planktomarina sp.
GGTCCACCGAAGTTCCCGCAGACAGTAGATTTGAAGATGTACCAGACGACATACCAAAGTTTAAACTTTGAGAAAATGAATCAATAGCATCAAAAATTGAGAATTTACCATCCGCAGAACCCGCCGCTAGGAACACTTCCTCACCAGAAAAATTTTGGCGCACTTGGCTGCCGCGTGATATTTGTAAAGTTTTTTCGCCCGCGGCCCCAGAATAGCTTATTTTACCAAAATTATTGATTTTGAATGGTTCTGTTTTTCCAGAAATACCGGAAAAATATCCGTTTCCGCCTGCATCTCTACCATTAGACACACCTAGTATTTCTGTTTTTATGCTTTCAACTTCTAGTTGGAACAATTTCCTTTCCTCGGATGTTAGGAACCCGTTTGAGCTTTCAATGTGTAACTCTTTTAGGCGCACCGAAGCGTTCTGTAACTGTTCAAAACTAATATCTATTCGCTCAAGGTCTGAAATTATTCGCCCTGCATTTTTATTAAATTGAGTGACCTCAAACTTATGCTCTTCTGATGCATTTAAATTAGCTATTTCTTGTGTGTCAGTCTTTAGCGACAATAAGTTTTTCCCAGTACTAACCTGTACTTGAATATCACCGACATCCTTATTCAGACGTGTAAAAAGATCTATATTCTTTTGATAAAAACCAGAGGTAGTAATCGACATATTTCCCCAACTCCCATTACATTGATCTTAATAAAGTATCTAATAATTCACGCGCAGTAGTTAGTACTCGAGCCATGGCCTGATAGGCCTGCTGCTGCTCCATCAAACGTGCGGCCTCGGTATCTAGGTCGACACCGGAAAACTCATTTTTATTATCAAACGCTAGTTGATAGCTGGCTTCAGCCGTTTCTAGCGTTTGCTGGTTGGATTGAATTTCGGCACCTGTGCTTGAAACAAGTTTTCCAAATAATTCCGAATACCCACCAACTCCAGTGTCTTTGTTAATTAACGACGTCTCGAGCATATTGTTTAGGTTACTCGCATCGTCAAAATTATCCTTTGACACTAATACTCTAAATGTGTCTCCAGCACTGACCTCACCCTTAAAATCAATTGCAAGACCCTGAAATACAGTGCTATTATCACCACCAATCGACCGAGACCCAACGATGTGTCCCGTCGAAAAATCAAAAATATTTATACTGGAGGGATCAACTTTATCAGCCATAAGTGAATACTCACGCACCTCCTGTGCCGTTGACTTAACTGCTTGTCCAAGCACAATCGGGTTGCGTGCTCCGTTTGATATGAAGATTAGGTCCTCACCCCGCAGACCATCAATTGATAAGACTTCACTTGCCAATGAATTTATTGCCACACTAGATTTCACACGTTGATCGCCAATGTTTGAAACCCGCACACCCTCACTGGTGAGTGCCAGCTGTGCTGCCACAGATACGATACCATAGGTTGCTGAACTCGCGTTTGCCTTTAAGCGAATGTCTTCACTTACCACACTTGCAGTAATTGATACTTTCAATCTGACCTTAGTACCCGCTGAGTTGGTCTCCGTCGCAAAAGATACGCCAGTCGGTAAGGCTGGAGAGGACGTAAACGCATTTGAGGTAGTATTAAAACTAATTACGTGTTCGCTGGAACCGATCATGACACTCCCAATATTAGCATTAGTCGCTGCTGAATGGTCGAATTCATTTGATCGCAGCTCGGTCACAGAACTGTTGGAGAGATGAAAATTTGCTTTTTCACTGGCTGAGTTGGTGGATGATAGTGAGAGGCTATGTCCACTTGCTACACCATCTCTTGCGGCTACTTTAATCCGAAAGTCAGATCCATTAGCTTCAAAGTTTACAGCCAGGCGGTCATTTTCGGCTCCACTAACAGAAAACTTGGATCGAGCTACGAGCTCCTTTAATCCGTCGGTTCTTGAATAGACCTTACTTCCAATAACTACATCAGTGGCCCTCACCTCAAAATTATCAGCAATATTAATTGTCGCAATATATTTTTGATTTCCCAATGTAAAATCAATTTGGGATCCACTGACAGGGAAGCCATTATTCAGATTAATATTATCACCATAAAATACCGTCGACGTGGACCCAGTCCGCAAATCAGATACAAGAGCACTAGCTATTGCGCTAGTTGAGAAGTCTCCCACATTTTTGGGCACAAAATTACTCACAATATTACCAGATATTGGATCAGACAATGTTAAGCTGTATTTTGATGCCGGCGATACTACTCCCATAGTTTTAGCGTCAGAGTGCCCACCGTCTAGTTGGTAGTCAGCATAAAAACTAATGTCTGCGTGGTCATTTATATAATCAAAGTTTTTATTTGAAAAACCCATTTCGAAAGCTGAATTGACACTCGCTCTGCTATCCACCGTAAAATCAGATGTACTTTTTATCTGGACGTTACCACCAGAAACCAGGTGCTCTCCATCCGAAAGGGTCTTCGAAGACGAAAGTAATCTATCGCCAAACTGGTTCAACTGGTTAACTGAGATCCCAACACCACTACTCAAATTAATATTTTTTAAAGAAATATTACCAGCGTCTACATGCTTTAAAACTATACCAGAGGCACCCGTTAAAGTTGCGGTTATTCCAGTGGAGGCTGAAAAGGAATTGATTTGGTCAGCTAAGCCAGTGTGGCTGGAATTAGCAATCGTTACACTTATTTTTTGAGCGCTTAGATTATTTCCAAAAAGTTCAAATTCAACAAGCCCATCTGCGATATTCGACAACTCCAACATATTTGATGCTGTTGCACTCATCCCCAACGCAGTTAGATCTTTCGACAGCCTATCAGCAATTTGACCGGCCATCATGCCGCTCTCAAAGCTCACACTTACGCTTTGTCCATTAGAGGCAGCAACAGTGACTGGAGACGTAAGCTGAGTGCGACTAGCTGGGAATGCATTGGCAGCATAAACAAATACGTTGTTGTTGGCACCGTCATCCAAACCAGCGCCAGAAAGCGAAATAATATCTAAACCCTCAGTAGTTTTTCTAGTAACAGAAGCACCAGAAAAACCTTCATTAGAGAGTGTCGGCAAGTAATCTGCTCTATATTTAGCTTCACTCGAGAACCCATTTTCTTTTGTCATCAAGCTGGAAATTTCGTCTTGGCTAAAAACCTTACCTGAAATTTGTATTCCCTCTCGTGTGAAGACACTCATATCAGTCGCAGAACTATCTTGAGCAGTAAGTATCCCTGAAGCCCCACCTAAAGATCCTGAAGCTAATTTTGAAAAATCAGAGTTTACTGGCTGTGAAGCTGACGCGATTACAAAACTAGTACTAGATGCAATAGCACGCAGTCCAAGATCACTAAACGATTTTCCTGAAGTCGTGCTGGATGCACTGGAGCGTATCCCGCCAGAGTTTAAAATTTCTGCTAAATCTTTATTAGTGTCTAGATCTGAGAATACATCAGAAATATTAAATACAAATGTTTCATTGGCTGATGTTCCCAAATTTACTAAATTTACCGTAACATTATCGGACGCACTTAAATTTGTTAAACTTGTAGAAATACGTAAATTGGATTGTGAATTTAGAACTGAAACCTCCTCAAGAGATTCGACGTCTTGAATAACTCCTAATACGCCAGCAGCATTGAACTTTATTGGGTTGGCGGCATTCCGCACCTCAGAAAATAGACTTTCAAGGTTTAAGGCGCCTGGAGCCAATTTTTCCTGAAAATAACTAATATCTAAATCCGCACTACCAGAATTTTTAGTGTCGATCTGAACTGTATGGAGGCCAGCAGCAGCCAATTTATTTATATCAGAAATTAATACAGACATATTGGCCGCTGTCGTATCGGATATTTCTATGGAAAACTTATCCCCGTCTTTAGGCTCCCCTTGGACGCTGATGGTCATACCATTTAATTTTAAAGTCGAATTAAAATTTTCAATGGCTTTATTACTACTACTGGTGACACCCCAACTACTGCGCTCACTGCTGAATACTATATCGAGCGTTGAACCTGAAAAATCTCCTGAGTAGCCCTCAATTCTTAAAGAACTTGTTCCCAAATTTTTTGGGGACTTTGTGACGCCTACTGTTTCAAGGGTGAAAAGATCACCACCTCTTTCTCCATTTAGATCAATACCCATCTTGTGAATATCGTTTATTTCTTGAACAAATTTTGTGGCTAAAGAATTAACTTCAGCGCTAGTAACCCCAACCAAAGTATCAGCAGAAACCAACCCAGCCAGTTGCCCTGAAGAAAAGTGTATGCCTGAGAGACTACCAGCAGGGTCTTTTAAATAAGCGCTTACACCATTTGCACTAGTCTCAAAAGAAATTTGGTTAAAAGAGTTACCCTGTAAAAGAATTCCACTACTCCCTAGTTGCCCAAGAGTTACAGACACACCGGGACTTTTATCATAGTCCACAGAAATTTCTGCAAACTCACTAAGCTTCGACAGGAGCTTATCTCTCTGATCCAGTAGAATATTTGGGGCGCCACTCTTATTTGAGTTGCCCATAATTTCATTTTGGACCTTGGAAAGGTTTTTCAATGTGCTGTTGAATTCACTCGTAGCTAATTCGAGTGTACCGTGGACCATCGTACGCAAGTCACTGAGCCCAGAATGTAGACTAGAAAACTCCCTAGACACACTCTTCGCACCAGAAATAGCCAACGTTCTCAAATTAACATCCGAAGGATCCTGTGCCAGATCACTCAAACCATCAAAAAACTCACTAATACGGGTACTAACCGTCGCATTTTTTGGTATTAAGACACCCTCAAGCTGATCAAGGACTTCGGCCTTGGATTTAGCGAATGAAAATGAGGACGAGGAATTTTGTAACTGCAGATCCAAAAATTGGTCAAAAGCTCTGGTTATCCCACCCATTCGGACACCTAAGCCTGCGCTGTTAGATAGACTTAAGACGTCAGCCTTGGCGACGCTAATTTCTTCAATAGAAGCGTCCCGGCGAGAATAACCCTCCGTACCTACGTTGGCAATATTCTGGCCAGTTGCAGCCAGACTATTTTTGTAGGCACTGATGCCTGCCTTGCCAATGTCAAATAAGTCTCCCATAAAAATACCTTATTTTCCCAAGTCATTTCTCAATTGGCGCACAATCACTTCCGTGAGCCCTAAGTTCATAGATGCGCCACCTGCTTGGGATAGTTCACTATCAAACATTTCTTGAAAGTTGTCGCTTGCTGAGGAGCCTAAGAGGTCATCACTTAATTTACTTTCCCGCGCCTGATCAAGAAACATCTTGAGTAAAATAGACTCAAATTGATTGGCGGCACCTTCTAGATCTTTGGTGTCTTGGTCTTTGGCATCGCTCAGTTGAGCTGCATTGCCATGCGGCATCATTAATTTTAGGTCCATTTGCGGTTTGCTATAGATAGAAGTCATTTTAAGCTGTCCCTAAATTACAATTAATTCAGCATTCAGGGCGCCAGCTTCTCTCAAGGCTTCTAGTATTGCCACTAAATCTGATGAAGTTGCGCCGACTGCATTAATTGAATCGACAAGGTCACTTAGAGAAACACCTGAGCCAAATAAGAAAGCCTTGGCAATGTCCTCGTCGACAGTTATTTCAGTGTCTGCATTTTGAACTGCCGGTCCCGCAACTGCATTCGCCCCAGCTCCGACTGCAGTCGCGTCCGCTTGATCCACATTCATGTCTTCTTTTACTGTTACAGAGAGTGAGCCATGTGCAACTGCCGCAGGCGTGACCCTAACGTTGCCACTAATGACGATGGTACCTGTCCTTGAGTTAATGATAATTTTTGCTGGGGGTGAAGCTTTTTCAACTTCTAAATTTTCTAACATTGAGACAAATCCAACCTTCTGGTCAGGTTCGGAGGGAGCTCTGACACGGATGCTATTCTTATCCAGTGGTGTGGCCATGCCCTCACCAAAGGTCTCATTAATAGTTTTAGAAATATTATAAGCTGTAGAGAAGTCACCTTGATGCAGATTCAAAATTACAAAATCGGTATCAAGAAATGCAGTTTTAACAAGTTTCTCAACACTGGCCCCCCTGGGAATTCTTCCCACTGTCGGGATATTAACTGTCATGGAGGAATTATCTGCGCCCTCCACTCCCAAGCCACCCACGACAACATTTCCCTGGGCAATGGCATATGTCTCACCATCAGCACCCAGGAGTGGTGACATCAAAAGAGTGCCGCCCTTCAGAGATTCAGATCCACCAATAGTGGAAACGGTGACATCTATAGTCTGCCCAGGCTTTGAGAATGGTGGCAGCTCGGCTGTAAGCATTACCGCGGCGGCATTATCCCCATTAAAGCCAGCAATATCGCTTGTGATACCAAAGCGTGCCACGAGGGACTGCATCGACTGCAGAGTAATACCAGTATTTCCATCACCAGATCCAGCTAGGCCGACAACAATTCCATAGCCAACGAGTTGATTTGAGCGAATACCAGCGAGTGACGTAATATCCTTAATTCGGTCTGCATTTACTGCAGAGACAAGAAGTTGGAATACACCACAAAGTAATAAATATCTAAAAATTATTTTCATACTAGCATCTCTTATAAGGGGTTTACGGTATCAAGGATCTTACTGTACCAGCCTTTTTTTCCTGAAGCGGCTATATCGCCAGCACCAATATATTGGATGTTTGCATTTGCAATCCGCTCTGAAGACACAACATTTTCAGCATCTATGTCCTGTGGCCTTACAATACCATGCACACGAATATACTCATCGCCATTATTCAGTGTCAGCTTTTTCTGCCCAAGAATTTCTAGGTTCCCATTTCTAAACACACGCACCACGTGAACTGAAACCAAGCCAGTCAACGAGTTTGATTGGGCCGATGACCCACTGCCAGTGAATGCGTTTTCAGACGCTGCACCCAATTTGGCAGATAGGGCCGCCGAGCCTAAAAGTGTCGGTAAAGTCACAGACCCAGAGTTTGATTTAGATGTTGCGGCATTTTGCGATTTTGTAGCCTGGAAGGCTTCAGCAAATTTTACGGTGATAATGTCACCCACGACCTGAGCTTTTGTCTCCATGGAAAACAAATTTCCCTGTGCGGAGTTAAAAATGGTTCCAGAGGTATTACTGGCTTCGAGAAGCGGCATGTCTTGAGGATACATTGGCTGAAAATCCACACTCTTGCGGTCCTCATTGTGTTGGGCACAACTGGCGAGCACAAGTAAAAATGGTAGAGCTAATTTATTCATATTTTCACCTACAGATTATTTGAGATGTAGCGCATCATTTCATCTACTGCGGTGATTGACTTGGAGCTAACTTCATACGCCCGCTGAGTTTCAATCATGTCAACTAACTGCTGGACAACATTAACGTTTGAGCCCTCAACAAACCCCTGAATAACTGAACCAAAGCCACCATCCAGGGGACTGCCTTCCTGCGGCTCTCCACTTTCTGTGGAAGCAACTAAAAAGTTTTGACCAATCGGAAGTAAGCCCCGAGGGTTTCCAAAGTTTGCTAATTCCATTTGGCCAACTTCTTGCGCAAAGTCATTCCCAGGGACAGTGACGCTGATAGCGCCATTAGCAGCAATATTAATATTTGTTGCGTCCTCTGGGATAGTAATCTGTGGCTGCACTACGTAGCCACTCGCCGTGGTCATCAATCCCTCTGCGTTACGAGAGAAGGCGCCTGCGCGAGTATAGCCAACTCTGCCGTCTGGTAGAAGTGCTTGGAAAAATCCAGAGCCATCAATTGCTAGGTCTAACGAGTTATCAGTACTCACGAGGCCACCCTGAGTGAAAAGTTTTTGAGT
>JAPKEA010000106.1 GCA_028822275.1 Planktomarina sp.
AAGTTACTTTGGGCCCAAAAGGCCGGAACGTTGTTCTGGATAAATCTTTTGGCGCCCCTCGCATCACCAAAGATGGTGTTACTGTTGCCAAAGAGATTGAACTTGAAGACAAGTTCGAAAACATGGGTGCACAGATGGTTAAGGAAGTTGCATCGCGCACCAATGACGAAGCTGGTGATGGTACAACAACTGCGACAGTATTGGCTCAAGCCATTGTTAAAGAGGGTATGAAGTCAGTTGCTGCTGGCATGAACCCAATGGACCTGAAACGAGGTATTGACGCTGCGACAACCGTTGTTGTTAATGCTATCAAAAAAGCATCTCGTCCAGTAAACGATCAAGCTGAAGTTGCACAGGTTGGCACAATCTCTGCAAACGGGGAAGCGGCAATTGGACAGCAAATTGCTGATGCAATGCAGCGTGTCGGTAACGAAGGTGTTATTACCGTTGAAGAGAACAAAGGTCTGGAAACAGAAACTGATGTTGTTGAAGGTATGCAGTTTGACCGTGGTTACTTGTCACCATACTTTGTGACTAATCCAGACAAAATGACAACAGAACTAGAAGATGTTATTATTTTGTTGCATGAAAAGAAATTGTCTTCGCTCCAGCCAATGGTTCCATTGCTTGAGCAGGTTATTCAGTCAAGCAAACCATTGCTGATCATATCAGAAGACGTCGAAGGTGAAGCCCTAGCAACGCTTGTTGTTAACAAATTGCGTGGCGGTTTGAAAATAGCAGCTGTTAAAGCTCCTGGTTTTGGTGATCGCCGCAAAGCAATGTTGCAGGATCTTGCAATTTTGACTGGTGGCCAAGTGATTTCCGAAGATCTGGGTATGAAGCTTGAGTCAGTAACTATGGATATGCTTGGTTCTGCCAAGCGAGTTTCGATCACTAAAGACGAAACAACCATCGTTGAAGGTTTGGGCGATAAGGCTGAGATTGCAGCACGTGTTACTCAGATACGTGGTCAAATTGAAGAAACATCGTCAGACTACGACCGTGAAAAACTGCAAGAACGCGTTGCCAAATTGGCAGGTGGTGTTGCTGTTATACGCGTTGGTGGCATGACAGAAGTCGAAGTTAAAGAACGCAAAGATCGCGTTGATGATGCTTTGAACGCGACCCGTGCGGCAGTACAAGAAGGCGTTGTTGTTGGTGGTGGCGTTGCTCTAGTCCAAGCTGGTAAAGCACTGGCTGATCTTGAAGGTGTAAACCCTGATCAAACTGCTGGTATGAAGATTGTTGCTCGCGCGGTAGAAGCGCCTCTACGTCAAATCGCTGAGAATGCTGGCGTTGACGGCGCAGTTGTTGCTGGAAAAGTTCGTGAAAGCAATGACACGTCTTTTGGTTTTAATGCTCAAACGGAAGAGTATTGCGACCTTTTCGCGGCCGGTGTTTTAGATCCTGCTAAAGTTGTGCGGACAGCACTCGAAGATGCGGCCTCTATTGCTGGCTTGTTGATCACAACTGAAGCCACGGTTGCCGATAAGCCAGAAAAAGGTGGCGCTGCTGCTGGTGGTATGCCTGATATGGGCGGCATGGGCGGCATGGGCGGCATGATGTAAATCAGCCGACGTAGTCGACTATCCAATAGAAAGGCCCATGCAATTGCATGGGCCTTTTTTTATGAATTATGGGCAAAATAATGAGCTAACAATTCCCCAAGCTTAACTTTAAGACAAGGTAATGCGTCTTTTGTTTATGATCTTACTTACACTTACCGCTTTTGCTGCAAATTCAGTTCTTAATCGTGGAGCCCTTGTAGATGGGAGCACAGGTCCAATGGCCTATTCCGTGGTGCGTTTGCTGTCTGGCGCTTTGGTCCTTTGGGGTCTTGTAGCGGTACAGAACGGCTTTTGGCGTCCTCGGCTACATCCTGTGTCGGCGATAGCACTGACTACTTATATTATTAGCTTTTCAATAGCTTATGTTACCTTGGATGCTGGGTTGGGGGCGCTGATCTTGTTTGGAGGGGTTCAGTTAACGATGTTTACTCTTGCACTTTTTGTTCGTGAGAAAGTTCGTTGGCCAGCTTATGTGGGCGCTTTTGTCTCCTTCGGTGGTCTATGCGTTCTCTTTTTGCCGAGCGCTGAGTTGCACATAGATGTAGTCTCTGTTGGGATAATGATTTGCGGAGCAATGGGCTGGGGCGCATACAGCTTCATAGGTAAAGGTTCGAGTGATCCAATGGTAGAGACTGCGCAGAACTTTGTATGGGCTCTGCCTCTGGCACTGATTGCCTTTAGCCTTTCACCTGATGCAATTACTATATACGGAGCTACTCTTGGAGTGATGTCTGGTGCTGTTACATCTAGTATCGGCTATGCATTGTGGTATTCTATTTTGCCCAAATTACGGACGTCGTCCGCAGCAGTGTTACAACTAAGCGTACCCATTCTTGCCTCAGTTGCGGGTATTATATTCTTGGATGAGTTTTTTACATGGCAACTGGGTATTGCTACTACATTGGTTATTACGGGCACATGCATAACATTACGCCGTGGGTAAAAGGGTTTAATTTCTTGCTTTTCCTGCCTATGTAGCGGGTATGATACGAGCTCTTATTGCTGCATGCCTGATAACGCTGCCTAATTTAGTAGCTTCGAAAGAATGCGTTATTTTACTTCACGGCTTGGCTCGTAGCGAAGCTTCGCTTGCATTGTTGGAGCGTAGCCTGCGAGTACAGGAGTTTGTTGTGGTAAACCCTGGTTACTCTTCCAAAAAAAAGCCAATTGCAGCGCTTGTTCAAGAAACCCTGCCTGCAGCAGTTGCAGCATGCGAAGAGTTGCGGATTAATTTTGTCACCCACTCTTTAGGCGGTATTCTTGTGCGTGAATATCTTGCACATTTAAGACCGGATAAATTGGGACGTGTCGTGATGCTGGGCCCACCAAACCAAGGATCTCAAGTTGTCGACGTTGCTCGAGAACTCATGGGTTTTGACTTTTTTAATGGTCCGGCTGGGCATCAGTTGGGTACGGATCAGAATAGTGTGCCAAATCAATTACCACCAGTGGACTTTTCGCTTGGAGTTATTGCAGGAAAAAATAGCTTAAATCCAATATTTTCAACCATGATTAATGGTCCTGATGATGGCAAAGTTTCAGTGGCCAGTACTCGAGTTTCTGGGATGAATGAGCATTTGGTTTTACCCGTGAGCCATACATTTATGATGAACAACCCGTTGGTGATTGCTCAGGTTATCTCTTATCTTCAAACAGGTCATTTCAATAAAAGTCTGGGGTTTGGGGATGCTAGTCGTTCAATAATTGGCAAAGCCATTCGTGGCCGGAAAAACTAACCTTAAGTTCTAAAATTCACATGCCCCATTTTACGGCCGGGTTTAACCTCGGACTTACCGTAAAGGTGAATTGCTGCTGGGATTGAACGCAGCTCTGATACCCGTTCTATATCGATGCCTATAAGATTTTCCATACGGATATCGCTATGGCGTGCGCCGTCAGCTAACGGCCAGCCTGCAACTGCACGTATATGCTGCTCAAATTGACAGATATCACAACCGTTTTGAGTCCAATGACCGGAATTGTGCACACGTGGGGCTATTTCATTTACGATGAAGCCTGTTGGCGTAACAAACAATTCGACGCCCATTACCCCGACATACTCCAGAGCATTAAGGATGTTTGCAGATAAAAAAATTGCATCCATACGCTGCGCTGCTGATAGATTCGCGGGTACTGTTGAGCTGTGTAAAATACCTGCTCGGTGTACGTTTTCGCTAGGATCATAGCAAGCGACTTGGCCATCAACTCCGCGCGCCGCAATTACAGATATTTCTTGACTGAAATTAATAAATCCCTCCAACACTGATGCAGCACCTTTCATGGCATCCCATGCCCCAAGCATATCAGACTTGGTTTCAAGCCGTATCTGACCCTTACCATCATATCCCATCCGCCGCGTTTTTAAGATTGATGGCGTGCCAATATCGTTGGCTGCCTGTAACGCTTCGCTCGTGCAGGTAACATTGGCGTAAGGTGCTGTCTTTAGACCAAGTTCGTTTAAGAACTCTTTTTCAGTTAATCTGTCTTGCGAAATGGAAAGTGCGCGACGCCCGGGACGGATTGGGCAAATAGTTTCTAATATATCCAAAGTTGATGTGGGGATATTTTCAAATTCATAGGTGATAATATCTACATCTGCTGCAAAGCGCCGTAATGCGTCTGCATCATCGAAGGAAGCCGTCGTGACGGAATCTGTGACATGGCTCGCTGGAGGGTTAGCGCTGGGGTCAAATATATGTGTCCTTAAACCTATACGACTGGCAGCGATACTCAGCATTCGGCCTAATTGGCCGCCGCCTAGAATTCCAATTGTGGCGCCTACCTGCAATGCATTATTCATCGAGTGGTTCCAGTGGTATTGAAGCAGAAAGTGCTGCGCGCCATGAATCGAGGCGCCTGGCAATATCATCATTATGGGTTGCTAAAATGCCCGCTGCCATTAGCCCCGCATTGGCGGCACCAGCAGGGCCGATCGCCATGGTTGCTACAGGATAACCTTTGGGCATTTGTAGAATTGAATAGAGGCTATCAACACCGGAAAGAGCTTTGGTTTGTACAGGGACACCTACAACTGGAATACGGGTTTTTGAGGCAACCATTCCAGGCAAATGCGCTGCTCCACCAGCACCTGCAATTATAACCTGCAAGCCACGTTCGGCAGCCGTTGATGCGTAGTTCCAAAGCCGGTCGGGTGTGCGATGCGCTGAAACAATTTTTCTTTCATAGGCAATCCCTAAGGTATCGAGGATGTTGGCCGAATGCTTCATAGTTGGCCAATCGGATTGGCTTCCCATAATAATGCCGACTTGAACCATAACGTACCTCTTAATTCTAATATAAAGAAAAAATGGAGATAGCCTATTGTCGCAGATTAGGCAATAATATCTGGTGTTAGCTCATCTTCAAATTCCTTGATGCGATCTTTAAGTAGAAGTTTCTTCTTTTTCAGACGTTTTACAGATAGTTCATCAAGGCCAGTTATTTCCAAAGCAGTAATCGCCAAATCTAGGTCACGGTGTTCCTCCTTAAGAACTGCAAGCTCAACTCTTACAACTTCAGTGTGGCTCATTTCTCCTGGCGCCTGCATTTTTTATCCCTTCTGGAAGATACATAACTGCTGCAATGTTATTTGAGAAGGGAACCCTTGCGGATATTGTTATCCAACACCATATTTATCGAATAGGGATTGCTTGATTTAGGGTCTTTGTTGTGTTGCTTTAATAGAGGACGAAAAAATGTCGAAGTTTATGCTTGGAACCCATCCGTTTCTATTAGGCTTTGATCAATTGGAGCGCTTGGTCGAGCGAACAGCCAAAACTGGCAATGAGGGATATCCACCCTATAATATAGAGAAATCAACTCCAAATTCTTATCGCATCACGTTAGCAGTGGCGGGCTTTGGAGAAGATGATTTATCGATAACAATCGAAGACAGTCAGTTAGTGGTTAAGGGTAGGCACAGCGCTGACACATCGGAGCGCGTTTTTTTACACCGCGGTATTGCCGCGCGTCAATTCCAACGCACATTTGTTTTAGCGGATGGGGTTGAAGTCGGCAGTGCAATTATGGAGAATGGACTCCTGCACATCGACCTAAATCGTGCGAGTCCAGAAACTATAGTAAAAACGATTAAGATTACAAAAAGGACGATAAGATGAAAGATCAATTTGGTGTTCTAGAAGATCGCATCGTTTATCTGAAGCTTATTGATAAGAATGATCTCCCAGATGAGGTAATTGAGCAAACGGGTGATTTAGAACAGCTATGGTCGGTGCATAACTCTGAAGGTGAGCAATTAGCTCTTATTGCAGATTTAGACCAGGCTTATGATCTAGCTCGTGAATTTCGATACTCTCCGATGACCGTGCATTAGTGAGCTATGAATTTGACTGGGTAGCTGCCTTCACTGGTGAGGCATTTGGTGGTAACGCCTGTATGGTTGCTTATGATTGCCAAGACTTAGATTTGGTAACACGTCTGAAAATTGTGCGGGAAACATCATTGGTAGAATGTACTTTTGTTGGGCCATCCGTTGTTGCTGATTTTAGATTCAGAATTTATCTTGCAAGCCATGAAATTCCGTTTGCTGGGCATCCCACATTGGCGGGGGTCGCCTCTCTTGTAGAGCGTGGGCTCGTAAAAGGCAAAAGGCTGACTGTCGAGACCGAAGCGGGAATTATCCCTATTGAGATCGATGCAAGCAACCAAATTGTTATGACCCAGATAGCTCCTATCTTTGGGCCCTTTGTAGCTAGCGATAAAGTGGCTGAGGCTTTGTCTTTGAATGCAGATGATATAATTGCACCCCCACAGGTAGTTTCGACAGGCTTGCCGTTTACTATCACTGTTCTTAAAGATCATGACGCTCTGATGCGCGCGCGCCTTTCCCCTAGTGCCTTCCTAAACTTACAGTCTGAAATTGACTTTCCAGGCGGTGATGTGATGGAGCCATTTTTGGTTACTTTGCAGGGAGCAACAAAATCTGGTGATACCTATTCGAGGCTACTTTTGGCGCCGCCAATGCCTCCTGAGGATCCATTCACTGGATCTGCAACTGGGGCAATGGCATCGTATCTTTGGGCGAATGCCCTCATCGCTAATTGCAAATTTGTAGCAGAGCAAGGCCATGCCATGAAACGTCCTGGGCATGCAAATGTTGAGGTTTTAGGCGATCCAAAGAATATAACTGGCGTGCGGGTTGCTGGGAAAGCTCATGTGACGATGTCTGGAAAGCTCCATCTGTAGGGTACGACTAGGCCCCGATTAGACCAAGGCTTTCAAGTTTCAGCAAGACTTGATGCGCGCAGTTGTCTACCTCAACGTTTTGAGTTTCTAATCTAACCTCTGGATCCAGCGGAATTTCATATGGATCAGAAATACCTGTGAATTCCTTGATTTTTCCAGCGCGGGCCAATTTGTAGAGCCCTTTGCGGTCCCGGCGCTCGCACTCTTCAATTGATGTTGCCACATGCACTTCGATGAACGCGCCAAAGCCTTCAATTTCTTCGCGTACAGCCTGGCGTGTGTTGGTATAAGGCGCGATTGGCGCGCAAATTGCGATACCTCTATTTTTGGTAATCTCCGATGCTACATAGCCGATACGCCGAATATTCAGGTTACGATGTTCTTTTGAGAATCCAAGTTCTGACGATAAGTTTTTACGGACAATGTCCCCATCTAAGAGGGTAACGGGCCTGCCGCCCATTTCCATAAGCTTAATCAAGAGAGCATTTGCGATGGTCGACTTTCCAGAACCCGAAAGGCCAGTAAAAAATACGGTAAAGCCTTGCTTATGACGCGCTGGTTTTGATTTACGAAGCTCAATAACTACTTGTGGGAAGCTAAACCATTCAGGGATTTCCAGCCCTTCTGAAAGGCGGCGGCGCAGTTCAGTGCCGGATATATTCAAAACAGTGGCACCGTTCTCAACCTCGTCAACTGGCTCATATTGTGCGCGATCTTGAACATATACCATATGTTTGAAATCGACCATTTCAACATTAATCTCACTCTCAAACTTTCGAAAAAGATCTTGTGCCTCATAAGGACCATAAAAATTACAACCAGCTGAATTCTTGCCTGGACCTGCGTGGTCGCGACCAACAATAAAATGAGTGCATCCGTGATTTGCTCGGATGATACCGTGCCAAACAGCCTCTCTTGGGCCAGCCATCCGCATAGCAAGATTGAGCAAAGACATCGAAGTCGTTGCAGTT
>JAPKEA010000107.1 GCA_028822275.1 Planktomarina sp.
AACAAAGCATAAGCGGCGCCTGAGTGGAGATGCGTCCCTAGAGGCGTATGAGATGGCAAAACCTAAGAGCATGTGGTGGCGGACGTTCTATCGCCTTCAGAGACGCGCTCAGGCGGCAGAGAGCCGCGCGGCGGATGACTTTATTATTGCTGCTGGGCGGTTGGTGAAGATGGGGTGATTTCAATTTACTTTAATTGTTAATAAGGTAAAAAACCCTAGCTGCGTACATCAATATAATTATGGGTACAACGTTCCAAACCCAAGGAAAAAATATACCTATAAAATCTACAACTATTTCAAAAATATTCGCATCTTTTTTAAATTTATAATTTTCGTTCATTCGGATAAACGGACCAATCCAGATATATCTATTATTGGTATCATCATCGCTATTTTTCATCATAAAAATCCAATTTAACCAAGCTCAATCCGTGCCGAATCTATACACCTTTCTTCAGATAAGATCTGGTTATCAATAGCAAGTTGCCCCGGCCATGAGTGCTCTCAAACTCAGCATCACACATCAGTAAAATGTCATCGCATGTAAGGCCGTTGGCTAACCGAGCGTTTCCATTATAAAATATTTAAGGGGAAGGCTCATTATTATTTCTCAACAACTTCCACAAAAATTTCTATCGTTTCAATGCAGTTATTAGCTTTAACGGTTATGCGCTGCACTCCAGGATTATTGATACTAAGCCGACTTTGAAGCAGGCCTAAGCGTTTACCATTCAGATACCATGTGGCTGAGGCTGCGCCTGAAACAGAGATGCTTAAGTTATCCGCCTTTATCCACTCACCATTTTCTGGGAACTGGATCAGTCTTGGACACGTTTCTTCTACAACTTTTGTTGAAGATACAGAAATAACATCCGCTCTCTTTGTTGGAGCAGATAGGCCAAGAGCATTTATAATTTTTTGAGTAAGTGGGTAGGCGGCGCTGCGGCCCGTGAGAACCTGAGTGGCCTCAACGTCCGGGGTCCCTAGCCAAGCTAAAATAATGTGACCCTGAGTAATAGCTACGGCCCATGCATCTTGCCGGTTATGGGATGTCCCCGTTTTAAAAAGTGTGGATCGTCCGTCAATATTTTGTTGTAAAAGTAAATTTTGAACTGTGTTAACTGATCGCGCGTCAAACAAAAACGAACGATTTTTGGAGTCAGCACTTTCAAAAAACCTCAATCCATCCGCATGTTCAGGATCGGCGAATTCGAGATATAATTCCACCAGTTCTTCTGCCGTTAGATAATACCCGCCAACGGCCAAGCTAAGCCCAGCTGAGGTTGACAAATTATGACCCAAGAACGTTGCAATTGCACTTTCAAAATCTACTGCACCTACTTTTTGGAGAGTCTGAATGGCTGGAATATTAAGAGATCTAATCAACGCATCTTTTAAACTGACCTCGCCAGTAAAGTTGGGGTCAAAATTGCCTGGTGCATATCCATCAACTTGAATGGGGGCATCGATGAAAATTTCATCTGGGGTGATCAAACCGAGTTGAAGGGCTTTTGCATAAATAAAGGGTTTTAATGTGGAGCCTGGGCTTCGTAAGGCCTTCAGGTAATTGACGCCCCCCTTACGCTCACTTGATAGGTAGTCAGCAGCACCAACGTAGGCCCTAACTCGACCGGTGCGGCGTTCAACAACAATGGCCGCGCTGTTAATCGGATTTGGGTAGGTTTTAAGGTGCGCACGAACAATTTCAGAGACGGTAGCTTGCCAGTATTCGTTGAGTGCTGAAACTTCTTCTAATTGGTTACCATCAAAACGATCAGCAAAGTGGGGTGCATTTGAGCTTGGTGCAAACCTACGATTAGGAAGGCCTTCACTTTTGTACTCGGCTAGTTCTTGATCAGAGATCATTAATCGATCTTGGACATTCATCAGGACCCGTGACTTTGCCTCTAAAGCATAGACTGGGAACCGGTCAGGCCTACGCCGTTCTGGCGACTGGGGTAAGGCGACTAATAGCGCCGCCTCGTTTATTGTAAGGAGAATAGGAGGCTTCTCAAGCCAGGCCTTTGATGCCGCAACGATGCCTTCAATATTGCCTCCGTAAGGAGCGAGCGTGAAATATGCCTCTAGTATCTGTGTTTTACTCAGATGCGCATCCAGACGCAGTGCATCTAGCATCTGCATTGCCTTTGTCACTAAATTGCGGCGCCCTAAGTTGGGGTCAATAAGGCGAACGGTTTGCATCGTAAGTGTTGACGCGCCAGACTGTATTCTGCCTGTCGAAACGGCTCCTAAAATTGCTCTCCCTACAGCAATAAGATCTACCCCTGGATGGCTCCAAAAACGCTTATCTTCGTAGGCAATAAGCATCGTCACAAGCTTTGGGTCAATATCGTCAAGTCTGACTGCTTCACGCCAGTGGCCACTTTGAGTGAGGCGCAATTCTAGAATGCCACCATTAGCACCCCTTACTACTTTTGACGTTTCATTCAGGCGGCCCAGATCGGGTGGATGACGAACATAAAACAGTACGCTAACTACGGCTAAAATGAGGGCAAAGGATACCGCCCTCATTATTTTTAATAATCTACTGCGCATTCACAACGGCGAGACCTACTTTGGAGCGACCATTTATTTCTGGTGAATACATATGCTCGACATGAGCGTCTGGGATGACTGCTGTGGTATCATAGGAAGCCCTCACCGTATAACTGACGAGTGCGAAATCACCTGACCTCCAGCGACCCTCAAAGTGAGCGATAAAACGATCATCCATACTTTGTGTGAAGTCTGGCTTAATCCCCTTACTTGTGTCAACCGGTGTCCCGTCAGACCACAGAGGTGGCGCGATGATGCCTTCTTCAATTTCAAAACCAGACGGCAAGAGATCGGTTAGGAGCAGGTCGCCAACTCTCCGATACCCCCCCCCGGAACGATCTATATCTACGATAACTGTGAATAGGTCGCCTTGCTTTGCCACAACACTATAGCCCTTTGCTTGGCCTGCACTAGTGTCATCAGCTTGAAAGCCGTCCTTGTCATACCAAAATTTCCGAACAGTGTACCCATTGTTAATGGCATTTGAAGAAGACCTCGGGCCTACTGTTTCTGCAGTTAAGGATAGGGCTACGCGAGAATTGTGGCGTAACTCGAAGCCACTCTCAAATTGAGCGTCTGAAATTGGTAGCCTCCCATCTTGGCCCATCTGTACTTTAGCATCATCCAGCCAAACAGTGACTGATGACATGTCATCAGTCTGAGCCTCGAAAATCTTTAACAAGTTAGCATTCATGAGCGTAGAGCGATAAGATCGGCTCGCCATGTATCCCTTCGTACCCCCAACAATAGAATTTGTCGCACTTGTTTGCTGTTCATCACTCAAACCTGCGAGAAAGTGTCCAAAGCGAGGAGCTACAATCCGCGGTTGAAGCAAATTATTTGCTGATATATTTTTCGTCCAATTACCTGTGTGGATTTCTTTAGCCGCTTCATTTTTAGTCGGCACTCCAGGATCACTGTTCGCACTAGTTGTGTCGGTTGAACCCTGAATGGCTGTCTCAATGTATCCATTTAACTTAGCCATTCGACTTTGATCATTCAGTGTAGCTGCAACCCAATAAGCCAAGCTTAGTCGATCAAGTAGGTTTCGAGTCCCCCCCGGAGTGTTAGTGTAGGACAGCTTAGTTAATCTTTCTAAATCGAGCTCGTAATCTAAAACATAGCGTACACGGCTAGTAACTTCAAAACCGGACTGGGCCAATAGGCCATACGCATACAGCGTGGTATCAACGTTGTTAAAGTCACCCCGATAAAGGTATTCAAGGCCATCTGATATGCCTGCCATAACGCGCTTACGATCTTCAACGTAAGGCAATGCCTCCATAAGAGTTTCGATAGCAAAAGGCTGGTACCCCTCGACTACACGGCCATTGCGGTTCCAATAACCAAAAGCACCAGACCTTTTTTGTTTGGCCAGAATACCATCAACACCACGAGTTAATTTAGCTTGGGTATCAGCCGTCAGGCCTAATATTTGGGCACGCATCAAGACACCACGCGTCGCTGATGACGTTTGCTCAATGCAACCATACGGATAACGATCTAATGCAGCCAAAACTTGCTCGCGGTTAACCCCAGATAGTGGAGATAAAGTGATAATCGTCTCAGACTTTTGGAAGTCACTTAGATCAAATTCTGGAACATTTGTTCGACTTCGACCAAAAAGGTTTGCTTTCTTGAGTTGAAGAGCTCTGATTTGAGTTAAAGGGTAAGATGCGCCTCTGGAAACTATTTCAAACGCCCTGCGAATTGTTTCCCCATCATATGCAGCCTCAATAATAACTGGAATGCGGCCAATATCTGAGGTTGAGAGCGCAAGTGATGTGGTGAATGATTGGCCAGGCTGTAGCATAATTGTAGTTTCATCACGTTGTTCACCAACAAACTTGCGTAACACAAAACTACCTTCAAAATCATTTGAACGGACGCTTAGCTTCCCGCCTATCGCATCTCCAGGAGCGACGAAGCGTGGTAAAGATATATCCAGGCTAACCGGATCTTGGATCGTAATAGACTTGCTCGACATGCCAACTGTTTTTGGTGTCGAAATGAACGCAACCACTCTAAGACGTCCCTCCATATCAGCGCTCGGAAATTCATATGATATTTGACCATTTTTGATTTCTAACAGGGGTGATGCCTCTGCATAGGTTTTAAAAAATTCTGATTTATCCACTGCGACCGAAGCTGCAATTTCATCACCGCCTCCAACCCGAAAAGTTTGTAAAGATAGGTCCTGTCTAATCAGACGCCCAAAGTTGCTCTGGAACCCTAGACTAAGGGCCCGTTCACCAAAGAAGTGAGCTCTAAGATCAGGGTTAGAAAATCCGCTGATCGCGTGAATACCTTCATCTACAAGAAATATAACCGCGGTGCCGCTGTCAGCATCCGTATTGATGGTTACAGATATTGCGTCAGTAGATTTTAATTTAGATGCAGTGATTAAGTCGACACCAATGTCCCGCGATTTTGCAATATTTTCAACCCAAGCAGTGCCAATCGCAACCTGCGGTAGATGTTCACTGCCAGCCAAAACTGGACGTATCAAAGTGGCAAGAACGTGCCCGCCGGGCTCTGGCAGAAGAGACAGGTCGACTTCCAATTCATTCTGGCCTTTTTTGACTGAAATATCAAAAGACGATAGAATATCTCCTGAAGCTACATGCATACTTAAGATACCCTCAAAGGGCGCTTCAAAGCGGACAGTGCCACCACCACCAACACCTTTGACAGATAAATCTAATGTCTCAGGCGTAGTAGTAGGGCCAGTCTGGGACCCCCATCCAACATAAAACTCACTGGCAGTTTCAAATCCGTCGGCATTTTTAGCTTTGAGTTCATAGCTGCCCCAATCTAAGCCGGTATTCAGTTGAAGGTTTGCGCCATCAATTGGGCCTGATTCAATTATGTCTTCACTTGTGCGAATATGACGATAACGCCATCCACCGTCCCAATACCAATTGTACCGGTAATAGATGCGAGACAGAATATAAGTGGCGCCGTCAATGGTCTGAGCTGATCCTTTACGGTTAACATTTACGATTTCAAAAGACGGAGCCAATCCTTCCTCAAGCCTACCACCAAATGAAGGCAAAACTCCCAAGTAAGTTCTGTGACTGTCAAAAGACACATCAGATTTTGTTTGGTTTGCACGCCCACCAACATCAAAAACATTACCCTCGATTGCGTATTTATAGATGCCTGGTGCTAACTCAGATACCGCTGGCGTGAAGCTTATGGCCGCCGTTCCTTCGTCGTTAAGGGCTAACTCAAATGTATTACGGTCATCAACTTGTCCGTCCCCAGGCTGGCCAAAAATAAAGCCGGATAGTTCTTCAGTGTCGAAGCTCGTAGTTTTACGCAGCTCAATATTCAGCTCAGCTTTCAGTCCAGCAGCAGGGCCACCAGAAAAATATTCAGCGTTTATTTGTACTTCCTGTGGTGTGCTGGGTGCCCATATATCATTAGGTATAACAAGCTTAGGTTCGATGGTCAGAGGGACAAAATCATCAATGAGGATTTCATTTCTTGCCAAAAGCACGCCATCAATTGACTTAACTGAGAGGTAATATTTCCCCAAGCGCGATGTGGGTTTGGTTGGGACCTGTAATTTAAATGCGCCGTCAGAGTTCGTACTCAAAAACTTTGAGAACACTTCAGTGCCACCAGACCGGGTCAATGAAACCTCGAGCTCGGTATTGGCCAAAGCTTTTACTTTTAAATTGCGGGCAACTCCAACCACATCAATTGTTTCTCCCGCACGGTAGATGTCACGCGCAACCGTCAGGTAGACATCTGTTTCGTTTAGTTTGGCCATTCCAGAGGAGATTGCACGAGGCTTTTGGTCAAGATCTGCCAGTTGCCAAATTGTAGTGCCGTGATCCGTGGAAGTCGCAACAAGATACTCAGGGGCAAAGCCACTCGTGCCATTCAAAACTGTATTGCTGAATTTCACTTGCCCATTAGCATCAGTCGCGCCTGTCGCCAAAGTCTTGTTGTTCGCCGCAATAATCTTGACGTCGACTTCCGCAAGTACAGCGGCAGATGTGAAGTCACGCAGGAAAATGTCCGTGTTATTCAGACCATGGTATAACGTCGCTGATATATCACTAACCATAAACCACTGGGTCGCCTGCACTTCCCAATTTTTAGTGTCTTGATCTTTATAACCAAAAGATAGGACGAACAGGCCGGGTTCAATATCTCTAACGAGGTCGCTGACGTTTAAGTTCATTGTCGTTGCAACATTGCGGTCATTGTTTAATTCGACTGTGTGGCGTGCTATTTCTTTGCCCCAATATGATTTCAGGGTGTTTAATTTGTAACCGTCGAGGCCTGCAAATACATCCGCATAATTTGAAACAGATTGTATATCGACAAGGTGTACAATGACCTCAAGTTCGCTGATGTTGACCGTTGTCACGGGAATAACTGCTGTGCCGGTAGTTGGTATGATGTTTTGACTGCCCGAGACACTTACCATAGGCGTCCGGCTCATAGTTTTCACTTCAAATTTAAGATCAGCATCCAGAATTGTAGCTTGCCATCCCGATCTAGCGGTCATCCCCTTGAGCAAACTTACGGTATATTCAGTATCATATTGAAGACCGCCGATGCAGAAGTCGGTGTCTCGTCGGTAATAACCCTTATGGTTGTTCCCTTTTCTTACCGAAAAAGTGGGTACTGCCCCCGAAATATCATTGATTCTAATGAATTTCTCCATAGCCGTATTTGATAGATCGACATTTTTCCCATTGCCCACATTGAATAAAGTTGTGCAAATTGAGGCCGTTTCGCCAGCGTCTTTGAGTATTAGACTCTCATAGTCTAAGTTTGCAGTTTCTTTTTCGTAAAATAATGCGGCATCCAGATTTAGGAATTGATCTTCAAAGATTATTGTTGCGAGCCGCCCACTTTGTGAAATTGTACGCTCAACATCAATTATTCCAAGTAATATTACTTCGCTGCCAGCTGGAATTTCGCCATCACTTACTATAATAGTGTCTATTGCGGCATAGCGCTTTGCGTCTTGCGCCCAACTAAATGTTGCTATGAATGTACTCAGCAAAATAATTAGAACTCGGAAAGTAATATGCAGCATGAGAAAAGTCTCCTAAAAGTAACGTGTCCGTTAACTGGTTATTTTTAAATTGTAGAATATTACTGGCTAAACTTTAGTTACTTCACCACGTAGACTTAGTTTTTTAGAGTACGTT
>JAPKEA010000108.1 GCA_028822275.1 Planktomarina sp.
CCGCCGTGAAGGCACTCATCCCCATAGACTGCGTAATCTTTCTCAATTACCGCAACGAGAGAAGTATCACCTAAGACTAATCCGTCGCCGACAGTGGGCCCATACATCGCTGCATATTCTTTTCTGGACATAATCGCCATTTTGAACCGCCTTTATATTCCTAAAAATTTCTTTTCGCGTGCCCTTGCAAACGCACGTTCTTTAACACCTGGGTCTTGTGAATTTCCGTTGGTCAGTCCATTCAAACCTGACAACTCCTGTCGCCCACCAAATCTGGTCAATTCAACTGACTTTTCTTGACCAGGCTCAAATCTTACTGCAGTTCCTGCTGGAATATCCAAACGCATGCCAAATGCTTTTTTGCGATCAAAGTCCAAAGCTTTATTCACTTCAAAAAAATGATAGTGACTACCAACTTGTATAGGTCTGTCACCCCGGTTAATGGCGATAACATTAGTTTTCTTTCGACCTTTATTGATTTCAATCTCACCATCCTCATGGATTAATTTGCCTGGTTCTACGGATAATTCATCCAATCCGTCACTTGGACGGATTGGATCGTGAACCGTCACAAGTTTTGTTCCATCGGCAAAAGTACCCTCCACCTGCAACATAGGCAGCATGGAAGACACACCTGGCATAACATCCTTTTCACCAAGTATCTGAGAGCCAAACGCCATCATTTCTGCCACTGAACGGCCATCACGAGCGCCCTCAAGAATTTCATCACAAATCAACGCTACAGACTCCGGATAATTAAGTTTTAAGCCTCTAGACTTACGCTTTCGGGCCAGTTCTGCAGCAGAAAATATAGTGAGCCTTTCCATTTCTGTTGGTGTTAAAAGCAAAATAACCTCCTAATTTAAATTTTCAGAACTTCTCCATAAGCGACACTCAGTATCGCTTATCTAATTTGAAAACAGCTTTTGCCCCAATTTGTCAGGCAAACATAACGCAATCTCCGAAAGTGGAATAAAAGACGACATCAGCTCATTTTCTAAAACTGGGCGGCGCGCTTCCAAAGTGACTACCGGCAATAATCGACTAATTATTCTTTGGACATCAATGGCTCCAACCAAGCCCAAGCGCACCGCAGCAGTCGCAAGGGCTGAAATGCACTGATAACCACTTATCACCACAACAGTCTGTTCGCTCAGGTTCAGGTCAGACCACACCAATGCCTGAGCAATTGGCAAATGACCTATTGCTGTCTTAGAACGGATACTACCTCGGTACTGAATTGCCTTTTCATTACCCATGCGTTCAAAAGTTAGTAATAAAGCTCGTCCATTGCGTTGAGACCCCGTTCTGAGCGATTCAATTGCTATGCTTGCCTCTATTTCCAAGTCGAGTGCTTCAAGTTCTTTAATTGACGTGCTCAAACGATAGGCGCGCACCAACGCCACTCGATCTCCCGAGGCCCAACGATGAATAATTTGGTTTTTTATGAACCCTTCTAAATCAAATGGACCAATTTCGTCAGCTCGCCGATGGGCCGCCTCGAGACCCTGCGAGAAGGCAAAGCCCCCAGAGGGAAAAGTGCTGTCCGAAACTTGCAAAGCTATCAGTAATTCGTTTGACAAAGGGACTAATCCTCTGCTCTTTTGCAAAGCAGTTCGCCGGGCTCAAATAGGCTAGACAAACGATCGATGTACGGTTGATAACTTCCAATCACTGCAACATGTATGTCAATGCCGTCAAAGCGTACTTTCCAGTGCAAGTTTCCAGCATGATACCCAAGTTGAAGCGCCAAAGCTGCGGTGCTAGCGGTTATAATAAGCCACTTTTGCTTACTCGCAGTTATAATAATAGCTCTTTTAGTATCTAAATAAACTACAGACCCGTCTTCTAACGCAATATCGCGAGGAATGGAAATTGCCACTTCATAACCCTTATCAGTCGTGGCTTTTAATCTGTGTCTTTTTAAATCCTCTGGAAGAAGAGTCACTCTCTCAATTAGATTTTGATGATCTAACTTATGTAATATTTCCGCTATTGGTACATCAGATAAATGTCCAACGATTGAATCAATGCGCAGCATTACTATTCACTACCTCCAGAAGTATGTAGGGTAAAAAATCTCTTAAAAAAAACAATGTTACTCTAATAAAAGTCATTTTAGTTTACTGGAAATTAAGTAATATTCAGAATTAAATTTATCCGTTTGAAATTTTTTTTTATTTCCAATTATACCGTATAATAACTGCATACTAAGCATTTTCATTACCTCCCTCACTTAAAGTATTATTTGGACTCAATAGCTCGTAAGAGTTTATGATAGCACTAGCGATATCAACTGTTGTAATTCTTTTAGACATAGCTTGATTTCGAATTTTCTTATAAGCCTCACTTTCATTTATTCCCGTCTGAGACATTAAAATTGCTTTAGCTTTTGAAATTCTGATGCTTGCAGCATATTCTTTTTCGACCTTACAAAGCTGACCTTTAATCTTTTCTCTCTCTAACCAAAGTGTGCGTGCAACTGTCAGATTCGCTAGAAGTCCAAATGGACGAATTGGTTTTTCTATTACTGCCAGAGCCTTACATTCTAATATTATTTGAAGGGTTCCAGGGTTTTCATATGAAGTAACAGCTAAAAAAGTTAAATTATTACAATCGATATTAGATACTAATTTTAGAATATCAGCGCGGTACATTTTTTCGACATTTAAAAGTACTACGTCGGCTGATTTATTTATACTTTCAGGCATTGGCCATGTTGACTCACATATACACCCAATTCGCTTTAAATGATCTAATATCATCAACCCATCCTCATCAGGTCGATGAATTAATTGAACATTTAATCCTTTTAAATTTTGAAGCATTTTTATCTCCGCTTATCCACAACCCTTTTGGATGAACTTGTCATATATAAAAATCATAGATTCTCTTAGTAGTTCTCCACAATTACCAAAAAATTAGAACCAGTATTTAAGGCTCTTAATTCTCGTCTTTAAATCAGCACCAAAACTAAGATTATCATTTTGATTTGTTATTACCTCGAAAGTAAGCGTACTTATGGCGCACTATCAGTACACATCCGACATGACATACCATAAACTATTCCAGAGTTATACAGATATGTCGTTTTTCTTAAAAATATAAACATAATTGGTCGATTTAGTTACATTTTCATTAGAACCATTACTTCCAGACATATTTTGTATCTTTAAAAAATAATCTCTAACAGTAAAGCAGGCCCGGACTGAAACTGCCTGCTTATACATCCAAATATCTTTCTGTTTATCAACTTTGTGCATAACAAAAAGCGCCTCGCTTGGGTCCTCTGCAATTCCAATATACCATTCTGAAAAGTCACTTCCAATTTCTTTAACATATCTCATAATTTCAAATTTTATTTGCTGAACACTTAAAACCATTTTACTTCCTTCAGTTTACTTTTTTATAGAATCAAGTTGGCGATGGCATAAGGGCAACCTGATTTTTATGTTGGGCCGTTTTGAACCTCCAATTGGCAAATAACTGCTGACCTTGGGACTTTTCTTCAACAGACATTTCTTTCACCATAGATTCTAGAGCATCGAGAGCACTGCCTATTCCATGTTGTGCCGCCATCGTAAGCCAGAGGTACGCCTGTATTCGATCTTTAGCGATCCCTGTACCTTGTGCGAACATAAACCCAAGTCTAGATTGAGAAGGGTAGTGACCATTTTCAGCAGCCTTGAGATAAAGCTCTGCCGCGCGGCTTTGATCTTGCTCTACGCAATCGCCCTGAAAATAAATCTGAGCTAGGTTGAACAACCCATTAACATCATTATTTCTGGCTGCCGCTTCCAGCCAAAACAATCCTTTTTTAATGTTTTTAGCTACTCCACGCCCCATGAAATAAAACGCTCCTGCATTAGATTGGGCTAAAACGTTACCCTTCTCAGCTGCAGATACATATAACTCTAGTGCTTTTTGATCATCTAATTCGACACCGTCGCCATTAGCGTAACACGAACCTAACCAAGCTAAAGCTTCTACATCACCACTTTTGGCAAGGCTTTTCCATAAAACAATAGCATTAATAAAATCGCCCTTTGAGTATAAGGCCCGCGCTTTATCCTGCAATTTTATAGAATTGTCTTTTCCCATCAACCTGCACCCCTTTGCAACATTCTTGCGTCCATAATTGGAGCATTCCAAAACTGTTCATGTGTTTTAGTCACGCGAGCGATTAAATACTGATGAACATCGAAGGCTGCTTTATCGGTCTCAACCGGCAGAGTAGCGTCGATCGTCTCTGGTCGACTGGAGGTATTCCAATTAGAAAGTTGGACTTGTGCTTTGCATGCCGCGCGTCCAATAATCTGCAGCTTTTCTAACGCCGCTTCAAGATCTTCAGACGAAGCGCCTGACACAAAACATCGTACCAAGGTATTTCCAGGGCCTGTTGATTGTAAAATGGCGATAACATTCATTCCATCTATCTCGCCTATCAATAGATTAGGATATCTCCACGCTGGCGGTTTATCCCAACGCGCTTCTTTCATAAATTCTTTACCAAAGAGCTTCCAATTGCAGGAGTGATCCTGCCATTCAAATTTTATATTTATATTGTCAGTTTCACGGCAACCAGCAGAAAGTAATTTATCTATTTCTAGTCTATCAGATAATGGTTGGCATTGTGGGTCCACATTAACAAAAATGACAGGACCTACAGTAGTGTAAGCGACGGCACGAAGTTTTTCAGGCACCAACCCAAGAAATTTATACATTTCATCAGAGTTCTCTCCTTCCTTTGACGCCATCATAGCACGAGCATCCCGAGTATAATTACAAGACGCAATTGTGCATTTCGTTTGTTTTCCAGTACGACATTGTAACGGAACGAACCGGCATCCGCCATGTTGGTGTCGGTTAAACCTAGCCTGCAGAGAGGCGTCTGGAAGCCGTTGCACATGAATACCGTGAAAACCAACAGTAAAGGGCAGCAAATCTCCTGAATTTTTAATTTCTGACGTTAACCCAATAGCGATCCAATCCCGTGTCCATATGTGTTCACTCTCGAGTTCTAAAAATATTTTCGAACGGTATACAACAGGATGAAGAGTTTGAGCGACACCAAACAGGCGGTCAGATTGATCATAGGTCGTTGAGGCGGTCAGATTTAGACCTTCATCAAAATAACCAAGTTCTGGATGCATTAGGTCGGCTTGCAAAGACATTTAATTAACCTCCAACATTAACCCTACCCTTCCCAGCACACTGCTGGAAAAGGCGTTTTTATCACTGATATTTAGGCCTTATTAGAGGGTGGGTCGTAATCAGCCCGGCCGCGATGAATAAAGGCCTCTTTTGGTGCATCAGGCAGCGGTCCATCTTGCATGAAACGGTTCAAGACGTTTCCCGTGAGTCGGGAAATGTTATTGTCTCCATCATTCCAAGGAAGTGATCCACAATAAGCAATCGAACTGAACGCGAAACACCCGCCACCATTTGGTGTCTCATGAAATGCAATATCGGATCGCACTCTGGGGTGCTGAGTCCCATCAAGGCCTTGCTGGTTGAAACCAAAGTCCTCCATGACCAACAGATATGCCTCCGTGTGCCGCCCCGCAGACGTGGCAACGACCATTGTGTGTGGAGGAGATCCAAGCATTGTATCCACAATATCAAGTTCAGTACCTGCCGCGCCACCTCCAACAAACCCAAAGTTTCCTAGTTTTTCTTCAAACTCAATCCCTTCAAATGCCCATGAAACCCGAGGATCGTTGGATTCCTCGGTTCTTGAATAGTAAGATGAGATATCAAACCCCTCTGAAGACATACCCGTACCGGCAACCGAATGTAGGTATCTGCCGCGGTATCTCCACATCCCTCCCAGCTCACCTGTCCCTTGATGGTAATATTCGCCAGGATCCGCTCGCCAAGTTCTAATGCCTGACTCACAGCGCCGCATTTCCGTAAGAACTCCGCGGCCTAAATCTTCGTAAGAGGGATGATAGGAATGGATCCAATACCATGCATCTGCCCCCATATACATAAGTCGCCCACCTTGTTGGGTATAGTTATGCAACGCATCCAATTGGGTTCCAGTATTGTGCTCGGGGTGGGAACCCGTGATAATTACATTGTACTTTTCGAGCCTGGCGAGACCGTCGTAGGTTACATCTTCATCTGTAATACAATCATATTCGTAACCCATCTGTTCCAACCAACAGATCAAGTGCAAGTCTGCTGGATATTGCCACGGCGCCTGCATAAGAAAGTGATCGTATTTGGGACGCATCGACAATATCGGTCTTAGGCGCGTAGACAGACAAATTCCTGAGCCGTCGGTATGGGTATCATAAATTGAGCCACCATATTCACGATGCTCGCTCAGATACATATTCTGGTCCTGCATGATCGGAACTCTATAGACTAACAGTTCTGCTCCACCCGCATTATTAGCCAGATGCTCATTTGCGTAAGCCATGTAGCTAATTGTCGGAACCATAACCGCAATTTTTGACTGTTCTTTGCCAATTTCTGGAACTACCCAGAAAGGGATATAGTCTTCATCTCCATCCGGAGTCGTCAACTTAGCCGCATAAAAAGCACTGTTTTGGTCGTTAGGAACATCCCAATCAAAATCTATTTCCCAACGTGCATCATCGATATCATCATCATGGAAATGGATTGCTCCATACTCGATCTCTGCATGCTTCCAGTCAAAATTATGACCAGAAAAGTTATGCCCTGTCATCGCTCTCGTAGGACAATTTACGATCGACAAATCAAAAAGGTAAGGGCCTTTATCTTTACCTATGATTGTATTTATACCGTCTGAAAAATCCCAAGACCCAACGATTGCTTTCGAAAGCTCACCAGTAGGCCCACTATTCCGCCGTTCAGTCAAACCAGATTGAGCGCCAAGCTTCATCGTTTCAATATCTTGTCTATTTAGCGCTTCGCGACAAAGTCTTGGGTTATCGATTTTCCCATTAAAGTGACCAGCCATAACAATACCCTGAGGCCGAGATGACTTTGCTACGTCATCCTCTGTCGTACTGCCTGTATAACAGGCTACCGTGGACGGCACGCCCTCTGTATTTTCTACTTCTGTATTTAACACGGTTTGGACAGGTAAAATAGTTGGGTCCAAAGCATACTGAATTTGCGGCTCATGATATAAAACAACCTGGCCAGTTTCAGCGTCAAAGCTTGCGGCGCAAAAATGCCACGCATGGTCACGAATAGGCGCATCAGTTGTTATAGAGTGCCCATTGATACGCACCTCGAGACACCCTGCTTCATTGATAAAGAGGCCATAACCCTTCCCATTTTCCCATTTTCCCATCAAACCCTGAGCGCCATGACGCCAATACTTTGGGTGCGTCTTGGGCGTTGTGGGCCAGATCCAACACTGCATTGTGAAAGATTTTAAATGGAATTGCGGTTTGTCTAGAGCATAGCCGTAGGAGCCAGAGTGAATAACCTGTCTGCGACCTTCATACTCTCCATTACACTTAGCTGTAATAAGTTCCTCCAATAATCCTGGTCCACGAGGATTCGTATCCCCGTTAATCATCTTCATGATTTCGACCTTATACTTACTCGGACCGTTGCAATTTACGTGAAAATTAATTTTTTTACCTGGGTTAACACCAAACAAGTCAGCGTAGCCCGTGAGACGCATAGCAGTCATTTCTCTTCCCTTCACAAATTTTTTATGGTCGTCTATGTAATCTTTAGGTTACGGTCCAATTGTCATCACGGCGCTTCCAACCTTCGTGGAAA
>JAPKEA010000109.1 GCA_028822275.1 Planktomarina sp.
GTGGAATTGTTCCATATAATGTTTGGGCAAATAAGCGTGCCAGTCACCACCGGCAGGCTCACCCATTTTAGAAAGCATGACAGGATAAGGCTCATCAGTTTCTAGCCGCACGGTATAGTCATCAACTTTGATTGCACGACGCGCTTTGTTAAGCCAGAAAGGCTGACTACTGTCCCCAACTCGACTGTCAAAGTGCCACGCATTAAAAGCAAACATAATGTCATCTGCTGTAAAAGGATGTCCGTCTGACCACTTCGCACCCTCGCGTAAGTTTATCGTTAGGCTCTTAAAGTCGTCAGCTAGGTCAAAACTCTCTGCAAGGTTACCGACAACTTCGGTGTCAGCACGGATATAACCCAAAAAACTACCTCTTTCGGTTTCTTCTTGCAAAGTGTTCCAAGGTTCGTTGCTAGTGATGAAAACATATATATTTTCACTGTAGTCACCAATGGATTCGAGCGGAACCATAACCGCGGGATTTAGGGGCAGCCTCTCCGCAATAGCGGGCAAATTCCCATTGCTAACATGATCAGCAAGCATAGGTGATTCACTATAGTCTTGAGCAAATGCGCCACCAAAACAAAAGCTTAAGCTTAAGCTCGTAAAAAAGATTGATACAGAACGGGTTACCGTACCAGACAGTGTCTTTTTTGTATTTAATTTATTTTGTAACATCAGAATCTCCCCCATACTGATTTTTATTAAAAATAACGTACGTTAACATTCTTAATTCATTAAATAATTACGCTAACAACATGAGATTTATTGTCGACAATATTATATAAAACAAAAATCATTATATTAGGCTTATGTCAACGACGGCGTAAAAAACTTTTGGTTAGGCGGAGCAAAAGAACCAATCATTGCATTTAATTTTGTTTTGATGCGAGGCCTTACCAAGCTCTGATTTAGGCGCTATGTTTGACAAATCCAGAATGTTCATGCGGCGAGTTAGGCAATCAAGTAGGGCTCAGTAAGACGTTCCGTACCAAAGACTTCAGTCCATTCTGGGAACAGTAGATTTCTGGGAATCGCTTTGAAGTCGATGCTGTCAATGCTTTTGACAGCTGGAAAATTTGTAAATTTGATCGTCGTGCGCATTTGGATCTATAACCCGCATTTCAACCAGACCATAATCCCAAAAACCTCAAAGTCAGCAGGTCGTGAACTCAGACCTTGATCGTCGCGCGGCTTCTTGGGCGGCAGTTCAAAGGCACATCATTCTAATTAAAAATAGGAACTCTATAAATTAAAGAAACTTAAAAAAAATCCAACACTTCGTTAACCGCACCTAACACTTTATTTTTAGTTTGTTTTAGGTGTCCAAATAGGATCTGCCCGAGCGTCGAAAAAACCTTGATTGGTTGCTTTTAACTTCCAGATATCAAGTTGTCGTATGGTTAAGGTTGCTCCGTAAGCGTAAACATATAGGCCCTTAGCAATCTGATGATCCATATAAGCAGTTAGTAGGGCTTGCCGCTCATTAACAAAAACCTCAACAAGATATTTATCAATGAAAATACGTAGCTCTAAGTCTTCATCCTCAGGCAAATCTGAAACGGCAAAGGGCGCCTCAATGTTGCCAAGGAGAATCGTAGAGGTTTCGGGTCGAACCATTATAGGTAAGCCTTCATGCTTTTCATTAGCAAAAAGCAGGATACTAAACCGTTTGCGGTTCAATTCCAGACGGTCAATCGTGATCTTAAGCTCAAAAGAATCTTCATTCAGATCAATAATGTGTTTAATGGCCCTACCACTATGTCCAGGTTCGGGTACCAAAATACTAAGGTTATTAAAAGTTAAGGGGTCATTTCGTAAAGATTCGAGTTCTCGTAAAGGCCGAATTAAGAGGCTGCCATTATCGGAAAGACTTAATTCTCGTGGTAGCGACTGAATACTTTTTTGTTCTAAGTCCTCGTGTAAAGTCCAGAGCCAGGCCCACATCACACGACGGCCATCAGGCGTAAGCACCGTTTCAGGCGCAAAAAAATCTCGATAAACTGTGTCGAATAGGGACTGATCGGGTCGTCGCCAATTCATTCGAGCGTGGGATTCAGGCACAAATTGTTCAGCCTCCGCATCCCAATCTCCAAGATAATAGCGGCAACCAAAAGAGTGGCTGATACATAACAACATCCACTTATTACCTATGGGAAAAAAGTTCGGACATGATATATCTTCACCAATAACAGTGTCTGGCAATTCATTTTTTAGGAAATCACCGACATAGACCCAGGTGATCAAATCTTTTGATTTCATAAGGGGCTGATTTCTACCGCCTGAAATGGCGTAGTAGGTGTCATTTATTAGAAAGCAGTCAGGGTCCCAGAAGTGCATGTCCAAATCGTGACCTTCAGCTGTTTTTGGGCTCACGGCATATGGTTTTTTCCAAGCTGAAAGTTCTTTGTCTTTAGCAATTGCAATATAATTTTGCCCAGAATCCTGGCCATGATATATGGTGGCGGCTTTACCTTCTTTAGTGATAAAACCTGTACCACTAAACATGCCATGACCTGTAAAAGAAGGTTGTAATTTTGTTGGGCGCCATGTCCAATGAAGCATATCTGGACTTGAGACATGCACAAACGAGTAAGACTGCTCACCTTTCCACAAATGTTGCAAAATATAATGCAGATGATAAGCACCTTCTAAATAAAAAGCTGCATTAGGATCACCAGGGATGCTGTCACCTCCAGGGTGCATCACGTGATAATTCAATATCAAATGATCACATATAGTCATCTTGCTTAACGGGGTCTAAAGCGAGACATTTGATCTTCAGAAAATCTTTGGTTCGCATGAATTGTTCTGCCCGCATTGTGTGGTGTGTGAACCACGTTATGGCGACTTAGTAGAGGTGACTCGAGTGGTAGAGGTTCTGTATCAAAAACATCAGCCGCAAGTGAGAGTTCATCGTTTAAAACTCGTTTATACAGTGCTTCTGTGTCACAAACTTTTGCTCTTGTGACCTGAACAACAAGACTGCCATGCGGCAAAGCATTAATTAATTCAGCAGTAACTAATCCGCGAGTACTGTCCGTGAGGGGAACCATAGGCACAAAGATTTCAGCATCTTTTACAAGTTCAGATAAATGAAAGCAGCGCTCAGCACCCGCCACTACAAAGGCCGCATCTGCTGCAAAGGGGTCCCAAATAGATACATCTGCCCCTATTGCTGAGCAAAAAGATGCGTAACGTGCACCAATATTTCCGGCTCCAATTATACGCACTCGCTTTCCTGCAAGTGTGCCATTAGTAAAGTTGCTGTCATCGCCATACTGCTGCCCACGCTGTCCTGGCTTCCCAATTTCAGGCTCATATTTCCAAGTGTCGTGACTACTCATCATAGCTGTGTAGGTTTGAGGAATGCGGCGAAGAGCACTCATGGTTAAGCCAAGACCAAACTCAGCGACGGACTGACCCCAATAGACATCTTCCCTATGAGGAATAAAACTAACCCCTCGAGCTTTTAAAGCTTCTATACTTGCATCTGATTGACCTTGCGGAGTCTGGAAGCACTCCTCCAGATTTGTGAACGGTTCTAGGTCTTCTGCATCCGCAGGAAAACCAAGCAGCACCAAGCGGTTGACGGACGCTGGGTCATCGACCAGATGGGAAGCTTGGGCGCTTTCTATTTCAGATCGGTAAAGCTCGCAGCGGCCTTTTTGTTGCCAGCGTTCTTGCCAATAGTCAGCCGCGAAAGGCCAGACTGCATCAAAACGCTCATGTACACAAATAACCGATCTCATGATTTTATACCTTTCTTAATTAGCTATTTTTATAGGTAGCACAGAGGTTATTAATTTGTTCGGCAGCTAGTTTTTCTTCGTGCAGAATCAAACGGTAGCGGTGATTCAAGACAGCCCCCGCCGCTAAATCAATGGCACTAGGAATACAAGGCGCAGGGTTAATACCTCGCTGATGGTCCACGCGCCATTTTGTGGGATGCTGCGGATTCTCTGGATGATCAAGAACGGTAATGCCCCCACCAAATTCATTGTTCTCTAAAGGCATGTGTAACGATAGCCACTCAGCAGCTTGTTGCTCGGTAGCAGCATCTTGCAAGCCCGTACTGTTTAAAACCTTGGTATCGATCTTTGACCGAAAAGGCATTCGAATAAACAAACCACCGTATTCATCCTGCGCAACGTGAATGTCTGGAATGGCTTGCAAAGTCCAATCCAGATCCAAAAACAAATAATCATTATCTTCTTGCAACGACCATGTTTGCTGTTCAGCTAAAAGCTCACTGCCGTTTGCATGATACCATGTAGCTTCAATAGACCATTTAGGTGGGTCCATGCTTAAAATTTTTGGTGTTTTAGGTTCAATTGTACCAATTATCATACTAGGGTCTTGCCCCGGATCAAGCCAAAAATCGCAGTTATTTACACCATGAAATCCCGTTGAAATGCCATGTTGCCAAGGATGATGCCATGGACTGTCCTCTGTTAAACAGCTTCTACCATCTTTGAGTCGCAAAGGGTGAATATAGGGTCTCAGACCTGGCCGAGCATTGTGTTGCAATACAACTCTGGACGATAATACGTCATCTATAAACAAACAATTATTGTTAACACGAATGTTCCAGCGTGATGCTTTAGCCATGCATCAGTCTCCTTCTAGTCGATAAAAGTAATCTCCTTAAACTTTTTAGTTTGGCTCATAAGCGCCTGTTCAACAGGCAAACGTTCCATACTACTTGCACCATAGAAGCCTTGAATGTTTTGACAAGTATTAAGGATAAAACTGGCATCATTTGGCATAGCGATTGGACCGCCATGACAAAGAACAATAATATCATCACGAATGCTACGTGCAGCGTCTGCCCATTCATCAATGATAGGAACACAATCTTTTAGATTTAAGGCAGTTTCCGCACCAATGCTGCCGCCCGTCGTTAAACCCATATGGCAAACAATTATATCGGCACCCGCTCGAGTCATAATTTCAGCATCTTCTTTAGAAAAAACGTAAGGCGTGGTCAGCATGTCATGTGCATTGGCTTTTGCAATCATGTCAACTTCAAGGGTGTAACTCATTCCTGTTTCTTCTAGGTTTTCTCTAAAAACACCATCAATAAGTCCAACAGTTGGAAAGTTCTGTACTCCTGAAAAGCCCAAACGTTTTAATTCGGGTAAAAAGACATCGAAGTCACAAAAAGGATCAGTGCCATTTACGCCTGCTAGAACAGGCGTTTTTTTTGTGACTGGCAAAACCTCTTTAGCCATGTCGACTACAATTTCATTGGCATTACCATACGCAAGCAAACCTGCCAGGGAACCTCGCCCAGCCATCCGGTAGCGACCTGAGTTATAAATGACAATTAAGTCAATGCCACCTGCCTCTTCCCACTTAGCTGAAAGACCTGTCCCTGCGCCCCCCCCAATGATGGGTTCGCAGCGTTCAATCATCCCTTTAAACTTTGCGAGTATCTCGGATCGTTCAATTCGTGGCATAAATCACCTTTAAATAATAGCTTGAAATTGCTTGACTAATTCTGTTGAAAACTCTGGGTCATTGATATTGTGTTTTAGTTTGATTAGCTTACGCTTCTCCGTTTGAATTACATTTTGCTCTAGCACTTCAAAAAGAGCTGCATCAGCCTCGGGGTTATAAAATTCTTGACCTTGTGAACTGAGTGAAGATACCCCTCTTAGGGGCAACAAAAAACGCACCTCACCTTGCATTTGATTTAGTTTTTTGGCAAGCCATTCACCCATGTGTTTGTTTTCTTCGGCCGTAGTGCGCATAAGGGTAACGTTTGAATTATGCACATGAAACTGTCTTTCCTTATATTTTTCAGGCACAGTTTCTCTTGCACCAAAGTTAACCATATCCAAAGCACCACAAGACCCGACATAAGGGAGTTGGGTGCGAATAATACTACCCAAACGATCCTCGCCTGCACTAAAGACACCACCCATTAGAAGGTCACAAACCTCTGTCGTAGTCGCATCAACCAGGCCTTTAACCAAACCAGAGTCAACAAGCTTCTCCATTGATTGCCCGCCTGTGCCGGTGGCATGGAAAACTAGGCAGTCAAAGTCAGTCTCGAGGTCTTTAACTACGGCCTGAATACAGGGTGTAGTGACACCAAACATACTTAAACCTATAGCGGGTTTACTTTCTACTTCTGGAACAGAAGATTTAGCCATACCTGCAATTGCATGCGCGGCATTACCTAAAACTTTTCTAGAAATTCTATTTAACCCTTGAATATCTGTAATCGAATACATCATACAAATGTCATTGGGGCCTACATAAGGTTCAACATTACCCGAGGCTACAGTTGAAACCATAACTTTGGGTGTTCCAACGGGCAAAGTACGCATTGCGTGCGTTACAAGTGCCGTCCCACCTGAACCACCTGCACTAATAATACCTTCGATATCAGTTCGTGACCCCATGAAATGCTCGAGCGCAATACTCATTTGCGTCACTGCATCAGCGCGATCACCTCTAAAGACCACCGCTTCTCCATGAGGATGATGCTTTGCAACGATCTGCGGGTTCACATCCGCCTCGCTAGCTTCACCAAGCGTGCCTACATCGATAAGCAAAGTTGAAGCACCTGCACGCTCAATTAAATCACGGATATAGCGTAACTCGAGCCCTTTGGTATCACACGTGCCAACCACATAAATAGTCATATTTTAGCTTCTATCAGGCAGATTACCAGCAGGTAAAATCTGTTCAGCCATGTCGCGCAACAAGTCCTCAGGACCAGGAGGGGCATAAATCGCAATAAGTTTAAGGCTTTCCCATGAGGTATTAATGGTTTCATGAAAAACATCCGCAGGGATGTGGATAAGCATGCCTGCCTTAATGGGCTTACGCTCTTCTATCATCCCCCCCTGCCCGTCAGGAATTTCGACCATTTGTTCACCTTCGCCAGAAACAATGTACAAAATTTCCTCTACACCAGGGTGATTATGTCGAGTATGGCCTTTGCCAGGCTCGAGTAAAACCACTCCTGTCGTGAACTTTTCTGCCCCATTGTAGTTAGGTGTGCTCATCCATTTTATAGTGCCCCAATCAAAGACGTGCGTTTCAACATCCTCAGGTGAAATAAACCTTTTATCTGACATACCTTCTCACTTTCCCAGCTTGCGTCGTTCACTCCCACATAAATTCCTCAGTACATAACAGGCGTGAGAGTTAGCACTATTATGTTTTCTCTATTTAGATGAGATTACAAATGTCTGAGGAACAATTCAACAATCTTGACCCGAGCAACCTCCTGCGAACTCAATTTCACAAAATCCATATGTGAACTTCCAAGAATACACCGTCTTATTTTGACAATTTTTAATTCTTCAGCCGAGAAGGAAAAGCTCCCTTTATTTAGGGGCCCAACTCAATGTCATTTTTAGTAAAATACATTGGATCTATAACTACTTTTAACGCAATTTCTTTTTTAATAATCTTTACGCAGGTTGTCAAAGCTCTGGCTATAAAGATCTTACTTCAACATGATCGCACGCATGCGGATCTTCTCGATGAAATGAAGGCGCGTTTGATTGGCTGGAACGATGCAACCAGCGACATGTTTCAGTGGAAATGGGTGCGGTGGAATTTTCCCGACCCCGTCAGCCCGTACCAGTAAAAGGTAGTCGCTTTGTCAGCCTCAAGTAGTTTTGTTTGATAGTGCCCCTTAAGACGTTAGACGACGTTCAGCTATACGCGCCATGATGGACGCACCAAT
>JAPKEA010000555.1 GCA_028822275.1 Planktomarina sp.
TGTACACAATTCGTACACAAAATATCGGTGTAGATTTGACGATTCTGATGCTATCATATTGCTGAAAATTAAACGGCATTTGGGATGACAATGGACGGGACAAATCCAACAGCTAAAAGCACAAAGTACAGCACTACAGCGAAGGTTTTTCACTGGGGTTTTGTTATTTTATTCGTATACGGAATTGCCAAACAGGTTGATGACATAAGTCAGCTTGAAGATTTTGTTATTCTTAGGTTTGAACTCATCTTCGCAACAATATTTATTTTATTGCTCGCTATACGTTTTGTGTACATGACTTAAACTTAGACATCATCCTTACCTGTGGAAACGTCGCCACTTCAAAAACTTGCAGCTAAGTTGGTGCAACTTGGAATGTATGCATCACTAGCTACCATAGCCGTTTCTGGCATCTTAATTGGTGGCATCTACTGGATGGGCATGAAAGATGGATTGCTCATTGAGGGCATAATAGCTGTGCACGAGCTAGCAGTCACAGGAAGCTATTGGCTAATAGGTTTACATGCAGCAGCGGCAATCTTTCATCGGTTCAAAAATGATGGTGTTTGGAACTCGGTGGTGCCCGCTTGGAAAGAAACGGAAACCGAAAAAAAGATTAGTTAGGAAACAATCGCCAATGAGAATTGGCCTTTACATGGCTTTCCAAGTAATTTGATAAGGCAAAAAATAGATTAGTGGCTCATACTAACTGAAACACCACACTGGAATATTTAGATTTAGTAATTTACATCATCCAAAATTATCTAAGTTTTGAAATTCAATCAAACTCTGTTTTATGGTAAATTGTCGGTTCGGATATCGCGGAGCAACATCTGTAAGGGAGAAAGTTCGCCTAAAGCTCTTGCAAATGAGACTATTGGGCGATCAGCAACAAATACTATGTCGTCGGGCCTCAGCTCTGTTTTGGCAGCCACTAAGATTCTCGAGACGTTTTGTGCATCTAGGTGGTATGCCACAGACGGGTTGCGCCCTCGAAGAAGATAAACTTCAGAGCGTTTTGCTAAGACATTCGATAACGCGCCGTCTTCTGTAAAAAGAATATCCGCAAGTGTTTCTCTATTCGAAGGATCAATTGGCACCATTTTAGCATTTCCAGCACCACTAAGTGCGAACACTTGGCCAGGTTTATAGCTCAAAGATTCCAACTCCACTTGATCTTGGTCCCGGATCCATATGTCCGGTGCCCCTGGGTCAAATATCTGGTCCCAAGTCATGCGGAAGACTTCTTCATTTCGCGTCAATGTAATTACTATAAGGCCATCAGCCGAAGTCACTTTTTGTCTGCTATTAATAATTAATTCTTTGAGCGTGATTTTAGTGTTGCCTAGAGGAACAGTTATACTGCCGTTTTTCTTTTCAATAAAATACACTTTCGATGGTGCAATATCAATTTCAATTTGATCTTTGTCCATGATCCAGATCTCAGGTGCGTTGAGGTCAAACAGTTGTCCTGCAGTTATCCGGAACATTTTACCGTTTCGCGTCAAAGTTATGAGAGAACGGCTCTTGGATGATCCAGTTAACCCAGATCCCAAAGCGATTTCTTTGATAGAAGTAGGTATATTACTTAAAGTAACCATTGTGCTCGCACCATTTTCAACATTGACATAGGATTTTTTACTTAAAAAATTTGTAATTTCGAGCTGGAAATTCGGCGCGAGACCGTTTCTGATCAATATATTGCGAACCTCGGTCCGCACATCATCTAAAGTCCGGTTAGCAGCTTTAATACTGCCCAGCCCCGGCAAAAGAATATTACCTCGGGAGCCCACCGAAGCTACGGTTCGTGATGATGCCGATGGTGCAATATCAATTTCAATTTGATCTTTGTCTATGATCCAGATTTCAGGTGAGTTGAGGTCAAAAAGTTGTCCTGCAGTTATCCGGAACGTTTTTCCGTTTCGCGTCAGCGTTATCACAGACAGGCTCTTGGATGATCCAGTTAACCCAGACCCCAAAGCTATTTCTTTGATGGAAACAGGTATGTTACTTAAAGGAACAATTTTGCTCTCACCGTTTCTGAAAT
>JAPKEA010000556.1 GCA_028822275.1 Planktomarina sp.
GGTCCGATCATCCTGCCTCAGTTCAATAGCAGTTGCTTTTGGGATGGTTTTCATCGCCTCAGTGAATCACGGCTCAGGCATCAATGATAGTGGGTACTAGGCAGCCGACAGAAATTGATTGGCCGATGGTTTTAGTGGTATTGTCCAAGGCAGGCCAGCGCAGGTCAGGGGGTGCTCTGCGCGCGCCCCTTTCTTGTTTGTGCCCGTTCCAGTTGACACGATCTAAAGTATTTCCAAATTTTTTTGCAATTAAGCTCCCTGTGGATTTGGTTCGGTGCATTTGGTTCGGTGCGTGTGGTAAGGGCTTTGGCTTGCTCTCAACGTCACAGCTCTTGAACTCTAAGCAATTGCGACTTTGACAGATAGGGGTGGTGCGCCCGCGTAGGTCTTGTCAACAGCTTAATCTCTAATGGCGCCCATTGTTAAAGCACGGGTCAATTGACGCTGGCAGAGTAAGATTAGAATAAACGCTGGTAAAAGGGCAGAGGTTCCTAAAGCGTATGCGTAGCCATAGGTCCAAGAGCTATAGGTTGTAATTTTGACTGGGACTGTCTGAATGGTATTTGTAAGAAACACTGCAAGAATAAACTCTGTCCAGGAAAACACAAAACAAAGAATAGCTGTGGCGGCAACGCCGCCCCGCATCATCGGTAAATGTATTTTCCAAAAGCATTGACGTCGGGTCGCACCATCTATCATGGCAGCATCGTCGATTGTCGTGGGAATATCGTCCATGAACGATTTCATTAGCAATAACGCAAACGGAAGGTTGATGAGCGTATGGGCAAAAATTAGACACAAGTGTGTATCGTGCAGCCCCGTGTTACGAAAAATAAAAACCAAGGGAATGATAATTGCAATTGGCGGGAGCATCCTTTGAAACAGAATAATATTTAAATACGGTGTGTCCCGAAGATACAGTATGCGTGACAGCGCAAAGGCCGCCATAAGCGCTATTGTCGTCGTTAAGACGGTCGAGCCGGCAGCAATAACCGTGGATGAGATTATGGAACTTCGTCCCTCGAAAGCAGTGTTCCAATCGGATCCCAAGACCACGAGATAGTTTGCTAATGTTGGTTCAAAATCAAAGAAAACTGCCCTGTCGCGATCAAAGATGGCAGAGGGCGGCTTGATTGAAGTCAGTGCCCACCACCCTATCGGGAACAGAAAAAGCCCAACTATCGCGATCGAAAAAATACCGTATCTTTGCCAGTATTGTTTTTTCCATCATGCATCTCCGACTATTATTTGCTAAGTATACAACAATGCATCGTCTTCTTTTTCAATATTTCTTATGACGGTAAGTTGAGCTTCAGCACAACAATCGTGCCCAACCTATATGGATGAGCCCAAGATCCCTGCTTTATACAAGGCGGGGACAGTGTTACATCCGTGTTATGAATTCGGCAACGCCAATAAAAAGGACAAACAGCCCAATTAATCCGCTTAAAGCGATCAACAGAGATGTCATGTCCGCAGGGTTGGTCTCGACCGTTTCTTTTGAGGCCTTGCTCGCCGCGCCAACAGCACGGCTAGAGCAACAACGATTAAAATGGGAAGAAATCTCAATATAAGCACCAAATGTCAGGCTCCTGTGTTTACCGACGTATGATACCATCTGTGGCAAATGTGGGAAGTGCGAAAATGAAGATAATTTTGGGGTTGTTTCGATCCTCTCACAACTGGCAGGGCGGGTGTATTTTTTTGGACACAAGACCACTGCGGATACCGTTGCGGACATTGTCCCGATGTCTGCTATTGCAAAAACAAATTAAACGAGGGCAGGCCGGTGATTGAAGGATTGAGCAATATAATGTTTATCGTGCGCGATCTCGACAAGATGGAAGATATCTTGATGAAGGTTCTCGATGCGAAAAGAATATATAACAGTGACGATAGAACCTATTCGTTGTCGAGAGAACGGTTTTTTTGATGATAGTGCTATCTGGGTGGTGACCATGGTCGGCGGGCCGCTGCGCGATAAAAGCTATCTGAACTTCGTCCCTTTTTCCGGAGAGTTTCACTATTGACCCTACGCGGCCATT
>JAPKEA010000557.1 GCA_028822275.1 Planktomarina sp.
GGAGGGCACGTTTTGAGCGTTGTCTGATAAGCTAAGAAATTCAGGCTATAGTAGACGTCGTTTGAATTATCTTGGTTAAATGTATTCCTCATCCGCACAACCCATACGTAATGAAGTATAGTTTCAACGATGTCGGAACTATCTACTGAAAAGCTCTACAGCTTTTTAAAAGAAACACTAGAGAGCTATAATTAATGGCTTCACCACATACCTCAGTGCCACCAACAAAAAATATGAACTATAAATTTGGCGTTAAGGCCAACGAAACACGATCTGTGACACACCATAGCCTCACTGCGCGTGTATTATCCCCGCCTCATCAACTGTTTCATGCTTTATGGCTTCCACTAGTTACCGCCTCAATCAATCGATTTATCTGAACACATTACAAATTCGTTATCTATCCATCTTATCGATATGTTTAAAGAATGACACCGCTTGAACGGAAGCCCTCATAGGGGATACAGTACAACCAGATTAGTGGGGATTATGACATGACTGTTGAACGAGTAGGCATCGTAGGTGCAGGGCAAATGGGCAATGGCATTGCACATGTCTTTGCTCTTGCTGGATATGAAGTTCTTCTTACCGATGTCAGCGATAGTGCTTTAAAGGCTGCTGTAGCTCTGATCAATCGCAACCTAGACCGTCAAGTTGGCAAAGGAGCGATTGACGCTGCTGGAAAAGCAGATGCCATGTCGCGGATCGGCACCACCCGAAAGCTTACTGACCTTGGAAAAACCGATCTGATCATCGAGGCAGCAACAGAACAAGAGGTCATTAAGCAGGCTATTTTCGACGATCTTGTACCACATCTTTTACCTGATACGATTTTAACCTCAAATACATCGTCTATCTCAATCACGAGGCTAGCCGCCCGCACGGACCGCCCCGAACGGTTCATGGGCTTTCATTTCATGAACCCGGTACCAGTCATGCAACTGGTTGAACTGATCCGTGGAATTGCAACAGACGAAGCCACCTTCAAAACCTGTGAAGCAGTCGTCGCAAGACTTGGCAAAACTAGCACAGCCTCTGAGGATTTCCCTGCCTTCATCGTCAATCGCATTCTTATGCCAATGATTAACGAGGCAATATATACCCTTTATGAGGGAGTTGGATCAGTTCAGTCGATTGATACCTCACTCAAGTTGGGCGCGAACCACCCAATGGGACCTTTAGAATTGGCTGACTTTATCGGCTTGGATACATGTCTGGCTATCATGAATGTGCTTCATGACGGCTTGGCCGATACAAAATACCGCCCCTGCCCCTTGTTAACTAAATATGTCGAAGCAGGATGGTTGGGTCGCAAAACGCAACGCGGATTTTATGACTATCGCGGCGATGTACCCGTCCCAACGCGCTAGTCGCGGAGCGACAATGTCCAGTTACGCAACCACGCCATAAACTCGCGCGGATCATCTGAACGTTTGCTAATTTCAGCAGGATCAATAGGTATTCCTACAATCGGTTTTTGCGACTTATTTGTTGCGTGCACGATTTCGTACAGCAGCAATCCTTGGCGGAGCGTCGCAGAGATTCGATTGGCTATCTGATATCCCCGAGAATTTGATCCAGGAAAGAAACACGGCACCACAGTCGCCCCTGAAATACGGATCATTTTAGCAGTGAACAAATTCCATTCCCTTTCAACTGCATCACCCAACATATTGTCAGCGCTCGCAACAACGCCAGATGGAAACAGGGCGACCAGACCACCAGACTTCAAATGCTCCATTGCAGCGCGACGCATCTCAACCATCTTTTTATGGGCATCTGGTTCATGTGGAAACGGAACTGGAATCATATAACTGGCGGCATCTTCATCTATACCCGTCAGCAACGACCGAGTTAAAATACGGTAATCATCGCGTACGCGGCCAATCAGATCAGCAAGACTCATACCATCTACTAGCCCGTGGGGGTGGTTAGCTACAAAGATCACAGGGCCCGTTTTAGGAATACGTGCAAGCTGATCGGCTGGGGTCAACAAATCAATCCCCATGATATCCAATGTGGCAGGCTTTTTGGCGTGCCACATT
>JAPKEA010000110.1 GCA_028822275.1 Planktomarina sp.
CAGTTCATGTCGAATTAGCCCCCTTCATGGATCGAAATTATCACTTTACAAGCCTGTCGATCAATAGCGCGACTGAGCTAAGTTGTAAGCTGGCTCTAGAAAACATTGAAATCCATAACGGTCAAATTACTGATGAAGACATCACGTTATCAGTTCAAGAAGCTAAACATAAAGGACCATGCGAGGTTTCCTTTCCAGGGTTTTCATTTGTGGATATTTATACGATCAAACCTAAAATCTCACCTGAACTGAAATTGCACGGTGACTGGAAGCATCCCACTTTTACCAATAAATCGACCGCGACCATTGAAGCAGAGGAAGAAAAAGACATTGATATTGAATTTCTTAGCTCTGAAAACCCAGGAGATTATTTAGAGACTTCGTTTGCAGGGACCTGTATTTATGTACAAGGTAATTTACACGAAAATTCTGGCATCTTGGAAGCCTATGTAGACGGGGAACTAAAGCAAAAAAGAGATATGTATATTCGTAAAATATGGAACGGTCATCGCCAGGCAACCGCTGTTTGGATTACAGGGCTGACAGATGAGCAGCATCTTTTAAGAGTTGTTGTGACTGGCTCAAAAAACCCAGCCGCAACTGGAACCGAGATTCAGTTAGGTCGCGTTATCTCGTATCGTGGAGAAATCCCTTTACCTTCTAAGACCTGACAAAATGAACGAAGAAGAAAAATATCTTTTGATTTGCGGGGCGAAATTGTTGCACAGAGTTCGCTCACTGAATAACAAGTAAAAAGCTTGTCCAAAATTATTAATAGCAAGGTTTCTAATCAAGAAGAACACAAGGGAAGTCCTGAAAAAACTAACTATGCATTAGCATTTCTGTTCAATATGCAAAGGAAAGTCTTTTGCAAAGTAAAGGGGGTCTCTCTATCAAACTTTCAAGCGAACAGCGTCTGAAATTGCTAAATCCCCGACCAGAGAAATTGCGAGTGGTCATGGATACGGACGCATACAATGAAATTGATGATCAGTTCGCAATCGTGCAAATGATGCTGTCGCCAGAGCGCCTATCCGTTGAAGCAATTTATGCAGCACCTTTTCACAATCATCGTTCAACGGGTCCATTAGACGGTATGGAACAAAGCTATGATGAGATTTTGCGCCTTTTGGAACGTTTGAATGTTGAAGGTGATGGATTAGTTCACAAAGGTGTCGCGCAATACGTCGGGCCACAAAAAAAAGCTGCTTGTGCACCAGCGGTTGATGATCTCATCTTGCGCGCACGAACTGGCACCCCTGAAAACCCGCTCTATATCATCGCCATAGCTGCAATTAGCAATGTTGCCTCAGCAATTTTGAAAGCACCCGACATTATTGACCGGATTATCGTGGTTTGGCTTGGCGGGCATGTTCTAAACTGGCCAGACACACGCGAATTCAATCTAAAACAGGATATTGGAGGTGCACAGGTATTATTCGATAGCGGGGCTCCAATTGTGCTAGTGCCATGCATGGGTGTTACCTCCCATCTGCTCACCACTGTCCCAGAGATCGAACGTTACGTGGAACCACATGGAGACATTGGCGCTTTCTTGGCGAAGCGTTTTAAAAAGTATAGTGACACACATAAAGGTTGGTCCAAGGAAATATGGGATATGGCCGCGGTCGCCTGGGTGCTGAACGAAGAATGGGCTCCCAGCTATTTAGTTTCGTCGCCAATCTTGACTGAACAGGCAACGTGGAGCTTCGATCACTCTCGACACTTAATACGATACGTGCATCAAGTTAACCGTGATGCTATCATGCAAGACTTCTTCCAAAAATTAGAAGCATTTGCTGATGATTAGCAATAACGGTAATTATGCTAACTGATGGCTTGGTATCCTAAAACTGTGCGTCCACACTGAAAAAGTTGTCAGCCGACCAGCACCCTTTTTAAAAGAAATAGAAATACGTGATTTCAGAAAACACTCTGGCGGGCATTCATTTCTTCGTTCCCACCCTATATTTAATTAGCCCAGGATGAGTTAAGTTTGAAAATATGGAGTTCTTTAACAGCCCCTTTTCCCCGTGGAAAGTAAACAAAACAGCTCTTTTCGCTCTCGTTAGGAACGACACTAATAGGAATATAAACCAATCCATCAGCTGCATATATCTCGACCGACGCCCGATCAAGAAGCACTCGCAGTTTAATTTTTCCCGCGACAGGTTTCAAGCAAGTGGTTCGATCAAGGCAAGAGAGTTTCTGCTTTTCAGCGTCATAAATCAATGAGATTCCTCTCAGATTTAGTTCAAACTCGCTCTTATCCTCTACTTCAATCTCAACAAGAATATCTAGTAAATCATGTTCGTCTGTGGGCAGGATGGTAGGTGTATCGGAAAGCTCAATATTCTGAATAACGCGCTTTTGTTGGTAAAGCAGTTCGATTTCTTTAACTGGCCAGCTACGCAAGCGTAGTCCACTTTCTGTACTCAGAAGTGTTAATTCAACAGGAAAAGTCATTTGCTGATTGAAAGGCATGTCAGGAATGTCATCAGCAAGCCAGGCAATTTGAATCCGACGCCCATCCTCAGGTGGAATGTCGTTCCAAGTTTGGGCTGCATACCCCCCGCGAAAGTTAAGGCCAATGGATTTTTCACACCTAACAGCCGAGTAAGTTGATTTCAGAATCTCTGTTTCTGGGATAAATTTATTACCATCGAACTTACCAATCAAATAGTACCCGTCCGCTGTCCAAAATACCCATCTAATTTGTTCGACGTCCTCATCGAGAGCAATCGGGAAGCACTCTCCACACTCGCCCGTTCCCGGAAAAAATAAGTCCTGTATTCGTTCCCATTCTTTGAGATTTTTCGATCTAAACAGGGCAAAGTGTTGGTTATTATTTTCCCTTTCTTTATTCTTTCCAATATAAAGTACCATCATCCATTGTTGAAATTCAGGGTTCCAGATTACAGCAGGATCCCGACTTCCTGATGCAACAGGTGGGAGGACAGGATTATTTTCATATTTATGCCAGCTCTGAGCACCGTCGTGGCTAAACATCAGGCATTGGGTAAAAGGCACTTTCGGGTCCGCATACTCACCAGCCGCTGTGTATAAACAGATTAAGGGTTCATTAGGGCCTCTTTTCAAATCAGAGCTATTTTGCCAATCGACGAGCCCACTGCCTGAAAACATAGTTCCCATCTCGTCGGGGTATAGAACATCGGAGAGCTCTTCCCATTGAACTAAATTCTTGCTGGTTGCATGGCCCCAGTGCATGTTCCCCCATTGACGGCCATAAGGATTATGCTGATAAAAAAGATGATAAACCCCTTTGTAGAAAACCAAGCCGTTAGGATCGTTGATCCATCCACGCCGGGAGGTGAAGTGAAACTGCGGTCGGCATTTTTCCTTGTAAAGATCCTCAGCCCCCTCAACTTTGTCACTATGTATAATGGCCAGTAGATTCTCTGAATTACTAGTTGATGGCCTGATATTATCTAATGGTGCCTTTTTCTCAGTTTCCACAATCTCTACAATAAGTTGCTCATCTTTAAATTCTGATATGTCTGTGAAAGCCCAAAAATCAACATCGCCCTCTGCCCACTCTATATCAAATAAACGAACGACTTGATCGCCAACACGAATACGAACCTTTCGCATTGCCGCGCCATTTTTAACTGGAAAATTAAGGTATTGGTGACAAATGTATAATTCACGTTTTGTTGTCATCTAGTAAATCCTTGCCTCAACCAGTTTTAGGTTTCAGCAACAAAAAACTGAAAGTGGCTTTTTCATACGGATGATGCCTATCGATCTTGAAGGAGGCCACATGCCCGCTGGGCAGATCTCTAGCGACATTAATCTTTATACCATCCTACTTTAACGTCCATTGCGACAGAAAATTATCAACCAAGAAAGTTTCGCATGAGATCTCTTCAGGGTAACGGCCGTAACATACTTTAATTGGGTTTTCTTTGGTCGACCACACCAAGCAAATGGCCTAAAGGTCATTATCCGTGGTAACAAAGCGGACTTCGTACGAGGTGTAACTCGAAATGGCATCCTCGAAACGAACATGGCGAAGGGCACTCTGAATAAAGCACTCATCGTTTGTCCTCATGAACAGATAGATTTTCATTTCTCAGTTCGTTATCAACGTCAATGTTTAGCTTGTAAAAGGCAATTATCTCGGATGTATTAGATATTTCCCAACGTTCTTTCACAGCGTCAATTTGATTTAATAGCAAAATTCGAGCTTCCTCACTGTCAACAAAACGACAGGTCTCAAAAAATTTGTGCAGCTTAGTTATTTTTTTCAGGAGAAAAGCCTTTGACTGTGCATTCCAAAGCTGCTGCCTTAAGTCTTGCCTTCCCTTGGCTAATTTCCTGAGATGTGTGACCCAGTCTTCTGGAAGCGTATTTTCCGCAAAAAGCGACTCTATATAACGGAAATACTGAGCCAACATGCGCTCTGAAACATGCCATGCCAAAACAGCAATAAGCGTAATTGAAAATAGAAAAAACGTTACAACTGTAAAGAGCATAGTGACGAGGTTCATGTTTTAACTTTTGATTTATAGTCACTTTTAACAGGTAGTTGCAAGGTGTCATCACGCGAGCCAGCATCGCCGTCACCTGCCTGAATATCAGCCCCACGCAGTGCCAGCTCTTTGGCAAAATGGCATAGAGAGAAGTGTCCTGCATCAACCTCTTGCCAGCTAGGCTCTTGCGTTTTGCAAATGTCTTTTGCGTAATTACATCTTGGATGAAAGTAACAACCTGAGGGTGGTGCAGAAGGGTTGGCAATTTCACCAGGTAAAATAATGCGTTCCATAATCACTTCTGGATCAGGGGTCGGAATGGCTGAAAGAAGGGCTTCTGTATAGGGATGCTTAGGGCTTTTAAAAAGTGCATCAGTCTCTGCTAATTCCACCATTTTACCTACGTACATCACTGAAACGCGGTCACAAAGATGCTCAATGACACTCAAGTCATGTGAGACAAAAAGATAGGTCAAATTAAACTGTTCTTGTAAATCCTCAAGCAAATTAAGTATCTGGGCTTGTACTGATACATCTAGAGCTGATACCGCTTCGTCTGCGACGATCAATTTCGGATTGGAAGCAAGCGCCCGCGCAATGCCTAACCTTTGGCGCTGACCGCCACTAAAAGCATGTGGATAGCGTTTTAGATATTTAGCCTCAAGGCCAACCACTTCCATGAGGTAAGCAACACGGTCATTTAGCTCTTTGCCTGTCATAAGCTTGTTCGCTACTAAGGGCTCCCCCACTATTTCCAAAACGGTCATACGCGGATTTAAACTCGAGAAAGGGTCTTGAAATATCATTTGCATGTGCTGCCGCATGGCTCGAAGTTCGTGACGGCCCAGCGAATTTATATCTACCATGTCACCATTAAGCCGAAACTTAACCTCACCCGACGTTGGCTCAATTCCACGCAAGACGCACTTTGCTAACGTAGATTTGCCACACCCGGATTCTCCCACCAGCCCAAGCGTTTCGCCTTCTTTGATATAAAAATCAACACCATCAACGGCTTTAACATGCCCGACAACCTTGCGAAGAAAGCCTTTTTCGATCGGGAAGTATTTCTTTAACCCCTTAACCTCAAGCAAGACATCTTTTTTTGCAACGTAATTTTGTACGGTGGTTTTTTTCATGTGCTCGCCACTTCGTTATTCTCGTGATGCAAGTAGCATCTAACTGAATGATTTTCGGCGACCTGTTCAAGCGCAGGGACGGCCTTATCACAAACACCTGGCATGGCTTGTTCGCAGCGGGCCATAAAAGGACAGCATTGTGGCAAATTAATTGGGATAGGGACTGTGCCTTGAATGGTTTGCAGTTTTTTGCCACGACCTCTACCAACACGAGGAATAGATTTAAGAAGGTTCACTGTATAGGGGTGTAACGGGTTGCGAAAGAGCTCTTTGACAGGTGCGGACTCAACTACACGCCCTAAATACATAACGGCTACCCTGTCAGCGACTTCAGCGATCACCCCTAGATCATGGGTGATAAACATGATGGACATGCCTAACTCCTGCTGTAGTTCTTTCATAAGCTCAAGTATTTGTGCTTGAACGGTGACATCCAAGGCGGTGGTTGGCTCATCAGCTAAAAGCAGTTTGGGATTACATGAAAGGGCAATCGCAATCATTACACGTTGGCGCATCCCACCAGAAAGTTGAAAGGGGTAGGCTTTAGAGAGATCTTTTGGGTTCGGAATCCCTACACGATCAAGCATATCTAACGCAAATTGATGCGCTTCTTTTTTATCTTGAGTTTTGTGGATTAGGATCGCTTCTTCGATTTGGTCACCAACTGTATGCACTGGTGACAAACTAGTCATTGGTTCTTGAAAAATCATTGAGATTTCTTTGCCGCGTATAGCGCGTATCTCCTCACCTGTAGGTTTCAATTTAAGCAAATCCCGCGACGCACCCCCATCGCTAAAAAGTTTGGCAGTACCACCAACAGTCTGCCCTGGTGAAGGCACAATTCGTAAAATGGAACGGGCAGTCACGCTCTTGCCGCAACCACTTTCACCAATCACGCCAAGGGTTTCTTGTTTACCAATATGAAAACTCACACCATCAAGCGCCTTTAGGACACCTTCATCAAGAAAAAAATGGGTCTTTAAATCATCTACTTCTAGGATAGTGTCAACCATTCAATATTCCTTCCTTCTTCCGTCAAGCCTACGATTTATACGGATCCGCTGCGTCACGCAGTCCATCACCCACAAAATTAAAACAAAGCACCACGATCACAACGCAAAGACCTGGAATGAGCAGCCATGGTTGCAAAGAAACCGTTCGCACATTCTGAGCTTGTTGCAACATGACGCCCCAGCTGATGGTGGGCGAACGCAAACCAATGCCAAGAAAGCTGAGGGCTGTTTCGCCTAGGATCATAAAGGGTATGGCCAACGTAAGGTGAACGATAAGGTAGCTCATAAAACCTGGTAAAAGGTGGCGTGTGATAATACGAAAATCAGTAGCGCCCGCAAGTTTAGCCGCCATAATATAGTCTTCTTCTCGCAACTGAAGCAGCTTGCCGCGCACGACCCGCGCAAGCGCTGTCCAACCCAAAATGGAAAGAATAATTGTAATCATTAAATAGGTCCTGGTTTGGGGCCAAGTAATAGGAACTGCTGCAGCCAGGCCCATCCAAAGAGGAATGGTTGGTAGGGATTGTAAAAACTCAATGACCCGCTGCACGACCATATCCACCCAGCCACCTAGATATCCAGAAATCCCACCTAGAAAACAACCAAGAATAAAACTGATGGCAACGCCCAGCAGACCGATAGATAAAGAGATACGTGCACCGTGAAGAACTCTTGAGAACATATCTCTACCCAAGCTTTCAGTACCAAACAAAAACAATACCCCTGGGTCATCTACACCTATAAAGTGCCGACGGCTTGGGATTAGCCCTAACACGCGGTATTCATGTCCCGTTACAAAAAAGCGAATGGGATAGATTTGCTCTAGGTCTGTCTCAAAGACCTTAGCTCTGGTTACGGGGTCCCTTCCCGTGGTCAAGCCATATACAAAAGGCCTATGTAACTTCCCCTCATGGAACAGGTGTATAGGCGTGGGTGGTGCAAAGGTGTGATCTGCGTGCCGATGAAAGGGCTCAGCTACAGAAAAAAAGTTAGCAAAAATTGCTAGGAGGTAGAATGCCAACAATATGATGCACCGATGAGTG
>JAPKEA010000558.1 GCA_028822275.1 Planktomarina sp.
CAACTCTGCTTACGGGAACTATCCGAGCTGGGCGGTAGTTAAAACTAGTGAGATGATTGGTGAAACCTCCGATAAATTTTTGAAGGAAGGTGAAAAAAGCGCCCTAAGATTACACAAGAAAAAATCATATGCAAAAAAACTGGATAATTTGATAAGAAAAATAGTTCCCACCGAAAGATACGAGAAATTGCGACAATGGAACCGAGCACGTAAGAGAAGATTGCAACTACGGCAGAGTAAGTGAAGAAATTCGTTTCTTATCGAAGGACGGAAGCGCCCACTAATCTTGGAGGTTGTGGATTTCTGGACCATTGGTGAAAGTGGTTCGTCCGAAGAGATGGCGCTTGCCGAGCTATCAAAGACATACGACGTCTACGCAACTTAGATCAGCACGCGAAAGCGGGGGTAATCCCCGCATTTTCAATGGGGTCCTTGCGTAGAATTCACGCGGCCATTTTTAGTTTCATGGCGGGTGTTATGCCGCCTATGGTGAAGCTGTTAAGGTTAAGTACTGAAAAGTTCCTGAGTGCTTATTCGACTAGGCTGCAATAATCTAATTAGAACTTACCTATTGCTTCTTTTTGTTGCTGGGCTTGTGACTGAAAAACTTGCTGATTGACCTCGGAATAAATCCCTACTGCTTTTATGTTCGGGCTACTTGAATAACGAGCTAATCAGAAGTCCACCTCAAGGTGTGCAATTTTCACCATATCCAAAGATAACCTCTTCGGTTTCATTCAAAAAAGTAAGACAATCTTCGCTGTCCTCAAAGAGGCTTTTCTTTCCATTAACCAAAGCAAAGTAACGGTCTTGCTTATTCTTTATGAGTTCGCCTTTGCTATTCCAGTGTTCAGTTAGCCACTCAATGTAAAAGAATTGCCCACTTTCAAATGTAATACCACCTGTTATGGCGCTGCCAGAGCCATAGAGGCAGCGCTTCAGCTCTCCATTGATCTTACAATTCAAAAATTCTTTACAGCGCTCAGTATCACACCCGAAAGGTTTGATAGTTAGAGTCATTTCGTGTTCTTTTTCTAATTCAACAAATTGTGTATTTTCTAAATGTATTACTTCCTCCAATGTATTTGTGTTAGCATTCCACATGTAAGATTTTTCACAGCGCTTGCTTCTTACTGCATCACAGAAGGCCCCATGCAAACTCATTGAGAATATTGGTAGTTCACCTAATGGAAATTCTACCGTCCACCCACTGGATATAAATGTTCCCCAACTATCGTCGATTATCCAAGCAAAGCGTTTTTCATCAGATCTACTAGAGAACATTTCATTGTCCATCGAGCATTTAAGATCCTGGTACGATAGAACTTCATCAAGAGTATTGTCAGCGTTAAGTTCAATTTTAGTGACAGCTTCAAATCCGATAGTTAAATCACCACCAGCGGCTGCACACTTACTTCTGGCTTCCGCAATAAATTCAGAGAGCTTTGCACTGTAATCCTTCTCAGCGAGATTATTCCAACAAACTTTAAAAGAGTTTTCATAACCTTGCATTTCAGTCTGCCTAGAAACCAGTCCTTTTGGAACTTTTGTCTCGGATATGCACCTTGGAAAACTAGAACTCATCCTACCAAAGCCTAATAGTTGTTGAGTCGGCGGCATTCCTTCGCCCGCAGTCCAGTAAACTTTAAACAAAGCAGGTTCATACTCGTAATAGTCAGGAGACATGGGTTCTTCTTCCTCCAGAATATAGGCAGAAAAATCTCCTCCAGCTGAGATCACTTGAGGTATAAATTGCTTGTGGCTTGTTGCGAAGTTGGCCTCTATTTCTGACAATTTTTCATTACAAGGCCCATCAAAAATTGTTTCATTATCGATTGAAAAATAACACCTATCTTCCAAAGTGGACGCCCAAACCATTTGTCCCAAGAGCCCACCTATAGCACAGATAAATAGTATCTTTATTCTTTGCATATTGTCAGCTTTGGGTGCCATGTAATCTCGCTTTTTACCAACTGCTTTCAGAAAATTTAGCTCAGTCATATGTATCAGTAGTTAATATCTTTCCAGCTTCATTATAT
>JAPKEA010000559.1 GCA_028822275.1 Planktomarina sp.
GGCCCTGAAATTCTGTCTGACCTGCCACGTGATCTGAAAGTGATCCATGGCTGATCAATTCACCCTTGATGTGCTCTCTGCGGGGTTGGACGCTGCAGCCATTGAGATGTTTGAAGTGCTTCGTAAAACGGCGATGAGCCCAATTATCTATGAAGTTCTTGACGTTGGTACGGGCATTACTGACGCGAATGGCGCAATGGTGAGTTCTGGAGCGGGTATCCCTTCGTTCATTGGCGTTCTGGATAAATCCGTTTCTGCTATCATAGCCCATATGGGAACGAGCATAGTAGACGGTGATCTTTTTCTGACGAACGATCCCAACTACGGTGGTGTCACACATTTAAATGATATTGTTGTTGCAGAGCCAGTATTTTTTGAGGGCGTTATTGTGGCTTGGGTTGCCTCTATCGCACATTGGGGTGATATTGGTGGGCGTACCCCAGGATCAATGTCTACAGAGACAGCCGAGATCGTAGCTGAAGGTTTACGCTTACCAATCGTAAGGCTGTTTTCTGGTGGCGTAAGGAATGAGGCGGTATTTGACATAATTTGTGCCAATTCGCGCTTACCAGAATTTGTGCAAGGTGACCTTTGGGCGCAAGTGTCAGCTGGCAGAAAGGCTGCGTTGATTATTCGTGGGCTTTGCGGACGCTATGGAGCAGAGGCGCTTGGGGCGGCAATTTCTTCCGCGCGCGAGGTAGGTGTTCGACGGGCAACCGCAGGTTTGGCTACGCTGCCCAAGGGCAAGTTTTCGGTTGAAGAACCTCAAGATGATGGCTCTGTTTGGAAAGCTTCTGTTACAATTTCGAAGGATAGGTTCATTGTTGATTTGCGCAACGCACCGTCAGAAGTGCTTGGTCCATATAATACGGGGCGGGATGGAGCTGTTGTTGCTTCTCAAATATTCTTTAAAGCGATGGTTGATCCTGATCGCTTTGCCAATGCAGGTTCATTTACACCGCTGGAAGTGTTGACCACCCCTGGCACTATTTTCCACGCCGGGCCTACCGCTGCGCATGCCTATTACTTTGAAACGCGGATGAAACTGATCGATATGTTGTGGCATTGCCTTGCAACGGCTATGCCTGAGAAGCTCCCTGCAGGTCATTTTGCATCAATCTTTGGCACAGTCATTTCTGGGACTAACCCTGATACTGGGCGGCGTTATCTGATGGTTGAACCGCAAATGGGTGGCTGGGGTGCGACGTCTAAGCGGGCAGGTCAAAATGCGATGTTTTCAACTAATCATGGGGATACTTTTAACTGCCCTGTAGAGATAGCAGAGGCGCGTTACGGGTTTGAGGTTGTACAAAAAGTACTTATTTTTGGACCTACTGACAGGGGCCTGTATCCGGGAGGTGCTGGGATTAAGCTACAATACAGGATGCGCTCCAGTGCGACGCTCTCTACTGGGTATAGCCATGAAAAAGTTCCGGTTTGGTCTTTGGGTGATACTAGGAGAGGTGGCCTAAATGCGCTTGTGATCCATCGTGAAAGCGATGAGCCAGCACACTATCATTTTGCGAGTAATGTGCAGCTTAAGGCTTGCGATATTGTTGAATTAAAAACCGCTTATGGTGGTTCGGCAAAACCTACCTGATTGTTGTACTTTGAGACGTGTTAGGCTTTGTCTGACAACACCTACATTTCTATTCTCGCACCAATTTTAAGATAAACTGTGCCGCTGCTCTCGCTGAGTGGCGGCACTTATTGAGCGGATAGATTTAGGCTGCGCTGGCAATCTGATGCGAGTTCTCATTAGTTTTACAGCATCCACAAATGTACTTCAGGAGTCAAAGCCAATGCCAAGGCGGTCGAGTAGTTTTAAAAAGCTTGATCGATGACCAGTTGCATCTTCATTTGCGAGGCCTCTTTTGGCGAGGTTTACTGCGATACTTCGCAACGGCTCTGGTGGAAACGGCACAGGCCAGCGCCGGTGCATCCTTAGCATCGCCCTTTCACTTTTTATGCCATCCAAAAAATCTAACATTGTTAGGGCCGCAAACCGGCTAGCACTAACACCTTGTCCTGTGAATCC
>JAPKEA010000111.1 GCA_028822275.1 Planktomarina sp.
TCATTAACGGCGTCTTATAGAGAACAAAACAGTTGGACCGAGAAGACTTCAATACCTTTTGTAAATCCCATCCTGCTGCAACCCATGATACTCGATAAGGCAGTGCAGATTGCTGAAGGGTTGGGGGGAGGGTTTTTATTATTCACTGCTGAAAGCTTGTTAAAATTACCCTCACCTTTAAATGTGTCCCTTTGATGTTTGGTGCTTTATGCAGCCAGCCCACTTACATTAGGGCCCCTACCCATCGCCGTATGACCCCAAGCTTTTTCACTTTCACTACACTTTTCCCTCTACAAAGTCCCTAATCTTCCGGGAATTCATGCAAAATCATACACCATCTATCTAGTTTAAAATAAAGCATTCACGTCAGAACCTGCATAAAGAACTCTCACCTCTTCCTCATATCCATTCAACATTTTAGTCGGCACTCGTTTAGCAAACAATCCACCACCAATTTGGCGCTCAGTCGCTTGTGACCAACGCGGGTGATCAACATTTGGATTAACATTACTATAAAAACCGTACTCCCCCCGGTTCGCCATATTCCAACTCGTCACTGGCTCTTTATCAGTCAGCGTTATGCGCACTATGGACTTGATGGATTTGAAGCCATATTTCCAGGGTACAACCAACCTAATCGGTGCTCCATTTTGGTTAGGAATAGTTTTGCCATAAATACCTGTAGCCATCATGGTTAGAGGGTGCATCGCTTCATCTAGACGTAACCCCTCACGGTAAGGCCAATCCAAAACACTGTAGCGGACACCGGGCATTTCATCTGGGCGTAGTGCCGTCTGGAACGCTACATATTTGGCGCCTGGCTTCACACCAACTTTATCTAGAATGTCTTTAAGCTCAAACCCATTCCAAGGCACAACCATCGACCAGGCCTCCACACAACGGAACCGGTAAATGCGTTCCTCTTCGGTTAAGTCCGAGGTAAGGTCAGCGACCGAATAAAGGCCTGGCGCATTAACCAAGCCATCTACTTCAATAGACCAGTCTTTAGTATTGAGCTTATGGGCATATTTTGCAGGATCGTTTTTACCAGTTCCAAACTCATAATAATTATTATAAGTGGTGATGTCTTTCCAACTGTTGGGCTTAAGATCCTTGGCTACAGCCGGACCCCCAATTGTCGCCATAGCGCCAGCACCCAAAGCTCCTGCAATAGCCTGCCTGCGGTTCAACCACACAGTTTCAGAGGTAACATCAGCATAAGTTAGATCGTTTTTCCAGCGGTGGGCCATATTGGATATCCTTTCATTAGAACAATATGTAGAGCGAAGATCACCCAACGCCAAGGCACAACAGAAACTCTAGCGCTATAACTTTGCAACAAATTCATTGCTTGCAAGCCCTACGATCAAAAGGCAACTTAGGGTAAAGCTTGGAGATTATTATGAAAACAGCTCTTATAACCGGCGCTGCCCGTGGCATCGGGCTTTCAACAACTGATATTTTGAACGGCCAAGGTTGGCATGTGATTATGGTGGATCGCGCTGAAACCAAACTTTTTGACGAGGCGTTAAGTAGATCTCAAGTGACACCATTGTGTTATGATATATCTCAACCTCAACAAGTCGATACCATGATTGCAGAGGCATTGTCCGTGCGAGGGCAGATCGATGCTTTGGTCAATAATGCAGGCGTTGCTGATTTTGGCCACATTGAAGATACAACCTTTGCCCGGTGGCGCAAAGTAATGGAGACAAACCTTGATGGTGTTTTTCTATGTACTCAAGCTGCAATCCCAGCCCTTAAGGCCAGCCGCGGTTCTATAGTCAATATTGCATCCATCTCAGGCCTGCGCGCCTCAACCCTACGTGTCGCCTATGGCACGTCCAAAGCTGCAGTTATTCACCTTACGCAACAACAAGCAGTGGAGTTGGGAGAGTACGGCATCCGCGTAAATTCAGTAGCTCCCGGCCCTGTGCGGACAAAACTGGCAATGGCCGTACATACCCAAGACATTATCGATGCCTACCACGATGCAATTCCCCTAAACCGATACGGCAGTGAAGCAGAAATAGGCCAAGTGATTGCATTTTTATGCTCTGAGCAAGCCAGCTTCGTGACCGGTCAAAACATCTCAGTCGACGGTGGCTTTGAGAGCACGGGCATCGGCCTGCCATCATTAAGAGCATAGGAAGAATAATTAGAAACCGCCAATTAAGTAAAAAATATAAATCCTTAATCTCATCAACATACCATAACCATACACAATAAATTAGAGGCTACAGTAAGAACACTTATTCACAGCGGAAACGCTTTAATGCACGACAGCATTTTCAGGAGGGGCTTCCATTGATGGACTAATTCGATCACCCACCAATAAAACCTCTGACCTTGCAGTCACCGGAATTACATCACCATCGGAGAGATCTCCTGACAACAGCATTTCCGCCAATTGGTTTTGCAGAGCCGATTGAATAACCCTCTTCAGTGGACGCGCTCCAAACACAGGGTCATAGCCCTGATCCGCCAGCCATTTTTTTGCAGGCAGATCTAGAACAAGACTAATATTACGCTGCGCTAAACGGCCAATCAGCTGACCTAGTTGGATATCAACAATACCGTCCATATCTTTCCGGCCTAAGCGATCAAAAATGATGGTTTCATCCAGTCTATTGAGAAATTCAGGCCGGAAATGCGCTCGTACAGCATCCATAACATCCCTACGGGCATCTGAGGCATCAGATCCATCTGGCAATAGACTTAGGGCTTGCGCTCCAAGGTTGCTCGTTAAGATAATCAAAGTTTGTTTGAAATCCACTTTGCGGCCCTGACCGTCGGTCAGGATCCCGTCATCTAGAACTTGCAACAAAATGTTGAAAACATCTGGATGCGCTTTTTCAACCTCATCAAATAGCACAACCTGATAGGGCCTACGCCGCACAGCCTCAGTCAGAACACCGCCCTCATCGTACCCAACGTAACCCGGCGGGGCACCAATTAAGCGCGAGACACTGTGCTTTTCCATAAACTCAGACATGTCGACCCGCACCATCGCGTTGTCATCATCAAATAAGAATTCTGCGACGGCTTTAGTCAACTCTGTTTTCCCAACACCAGTAGGACCAAGAAAAAGAAAACTGCCCAGCGGTCTTTTTTCGTCGTTCAAACCTGCACGCGCACGTCTAACCGCATTTGAAACAGAACGAACAGCTGAGTTTTGGCCGATAACGCGACCATGCAGTTCATCTTCCATACGCAAAAGTTTGTCACGCTCACCCTCTAACATTTTCGAAGTTGGAATGCCCGTCCACCGTTCCACCACACCTGCAATTTGATCAGGGCGTACAGCTTCTTCAACCATCTGGCCACCGGCAGTTTCGGCTGATTCAAGTTGCTTTTCTAAGTCCGGAATGACGCCATACGACAGCTCACCCGCTTTGGCCAAATTCCCTTCACGCTTGGCAATATCTAAATCTGCGCGCGCACGATCCAGTTGTTCCTTCAGATCTCGTGCTGATGCCAGCTTGTCGCGCTCAGATTGCCACTGCATCGTCAGATCACTAGACCTTCCCTGCAATTTAGCTAAATCTTTTTCAAGCTTCAACAATCTCTTTTTGGAATCTGTATCTTCTTCCGTCTTTAGCGCCTCGAGCTCAATTTTCTTTTGCAAGATCTCACGGTCCAATGCATCAAGCTCTTCCGGTTTGCTATCGACCTGCATCCGCAAACGGCTTGCCGCTTCGTCCATCAAATCAATCGCTTTATCCGGCAGAAACCGATCCGTTATATAGCGATTAGACAAGGAAGCTGCGGCCACCAACGCCGCATCGGCAATGCGAACACCGTGGTGCAACTCATATTTTCCCTTGATTCCACGGAGAATTGAAATTGTATCTACCACCGTTGGCTCTTCTATCATAATTGGCTGGAACCTCCGTGCTAATGCTGCATCTTTTTCAACATATTTACGGTATTCATCTAGAGTTGTGGCTCCAATACAGTGAAGCTCCCCTCGCGCCAAAGCCGGCTTAATAAGGTTGGCGGCATCCATGGCACCATCACCTTTTCCTGCACCTACCAGCGTGTGCATCTCATCTATAAATAACAAAATTTCACCCGCTGCCACAGAGACTTCATTGAGTACGGCCTTTAAACGTTCCTCAAACTCACCACGATATTTTGCCCCAGCAATTAAGGCGCCCATATCCAAAGCCAACAATCTTTTATTGCGTAGACTTTCCGGGACATCCCCATTGATGATCCGTAACGCCATTCCTTCTGCAATTGCGGTCTTGCCCACACCGGGCTCACCTATCAAGACAGGATTGTTCTTCGTGCGTCTCGATAAAACTTGCATGGCACGACGGATTTCCTCATCACGGCCAATTATCGGATCTATCTTACCTTCACGTGCGCGGTCTGTCAGATCCTGGGCATATTTATTCAACGCCTCATAGCTTTCCTCAGCATTAGCATTATCTGCGGACCGCCCTTGCCGTATATCATTAATTGCAGCGTTAAGATTTTGTGCCTTTACAGCTCCAAAATCGAGCGCCTCTTTTGCTTTTGACTGCACCACAGTAAGTGCCATTAGCACACGCTCAACCGGGACAAAGTTGTCTCCAGCTTTTTTAGCAAGATTCTCAGATTCAGCTAAAACTTTCACTGTAGTGCTCTCGAGATAGACTTGCTTATCTCCTGTCACTTTGGCAATTTTTGATAGGCTCAAATCTAAAGCATCCAGAACCGATTGAGGCACGCCACCTGCTCTTGTAATCAAGTTTCTTGCGAGCCCTTCAGGATCGTCGAGAAGTGCTTTCAGTAGATGTTCTGCACCGAGGCTTGCGTGATCTTCACGCTGTGCAATTGTTTGGGCTGATTGAATGAACCCACGCGACTTTTCAGTGAATTTCTCTAAATTCATCTCTTTCTCCTTCGATAAGCGTCGCTTCGAATGGTTGCCCTTATCGGCGCAACCTTTGAGCGACCTTACGCTCTATTTGGGGAGGATAAAAAGCTTAGACAAGAGGCCCACTCAAATTCTTTAACACCGACTAGGCTTTTCTAGGTTTCTTTGCTTCTAGGTTCACAAAATTGAAACTCATGCCACATTAGAAAATAGCATGACCACCATGGACAGACGCTAAATCAATAGGTAGGCCGCACTTAGACATTTAGGGAGGCCACCATGGCAGATGATCGTTTAATTGTTGCTATGGATATGCCAAACGCCATCGAAGGCCTAAAACTGGCTGAAAAACTTGGTAAAGCTGTAAACTTTTACAAAATTGGCCTCGGTATGCTTACTGGAGGTGGGCTTGCACTGGCAAATGAGCTCAAATCTGAGTTCGGTAAGCGTATTTTTCTGGATATGAAACTGTTTGATATTGGCGCGACCGTTGAACAAGCAGTTCGCGGTCTGTCACAATTCGATTTAGATTTTCTGACTGTCCACGGTGACCCCTACGTGGTTCGCGCCGCAAAAGAGGGCTCAACAAGCAAAGATCTTAAAATTCTTGCAGTCACAATTTTGACATCCCTAGATCGCAGTGATCTAGATATGGCTTTGATTAAATCTGGCACAATCCCTGATTTAGTTACGGAACGTGCGGGCCTAGCGTTTGAAGCAGGGGCAGATGGCGTGATAGCAAGCCCGCAAGAGGCCGCCCTTATTCGCGCTTTGCCAGAAGCAGAAGGCAAACTCATTGTGACGCCGGGAGTAAGGCCCGATGGAGCTGCGCTCGGTGATCAGAAGCGCGTCGCAACCGCCGCCCGTGCAGTTGCAAATGGTGCAGATCACGTAGTTGTCGGACGCCCTATTTGGGAGGCTCAATTCCCAAGCGAAGTCACCGCTGCGATTCTAGCAGAACTCAGCCACGCCTGAACTTTAAATCTTAACAGTTAATATCTCTTTAGATTACTCGTTGATGTCGTTCTCAAAAGTTTTTACCTGCCCTTTGGGCGGTTGGAAGTATCGGCGCAACAGCAGTGTCGCCAAAAGAGCTATGCCCGCAAACAGCAGCAATGCGACCGATACGCTCCCACCCAGTATCGCAGACCCACTCAACAACATCAGAAGTGAAATAAAAGTTGCTGCGATGGCGAGTCCCAAAAATAAAAAGATTGGAAAGGCAATTTCAAAGAATACAAAGAGCAGTGCAATAATTGCCCAAGCCCACCAAGCGAAATATATCGCTTCTCGCATCACTTTCCTCCCCGCAACATTTTGAAAGCGTCTCCAAATGCATCCATTGCGTTAGATGGCAGAACAATAGTTTGTTTGCCTTCCCCGCCGCCCAGTGCAGTCAATGCCTCGACCTGCTTCAAAGCCACTTGGTATTGTGCGGCTTCAAGCCCATTTTTGGCAATAGCCGCTGCTACAACTCCTGTTGCATACGCCTCAGCATCAGCCTGAACACGACGCGCCTTTGCGCCCTGCTCAGCGGCATAAAGCTCAGCATCTGCATTAAGCTCAACAGCCCGCTTGGTACCTTCAGCCTCAGTGACTTGCGCCCGACGCGCACGCTCAGCATTCAATTGCTGCAACATTGCTTCCCTGGTCGCTTGGTCCAAATTGACATCCAACAGCTCAGCACGTGTAACCTCAACACCCCAGTCATTTACTGCAACTTCAATCGAAGTCTTAATCGCATCCATGAGCTGCGAACGATTGGATTGCACTTCGTCCAATTCCATTTGCCCTATTTGAGCCCGCACGATACCAGCAACAGTTGTTGAGATTGCACCATCTACATCCCGAATGCGGTAAACGGTCTTCGCAGGTTCAGTAATCCTGTAAAATACTGAGGTATCAACCTTAACCAAGACATTATCACTTGTAATTGCATCTTGACTGTTTGTTGGCAATTGTCGCTCCAAAACAGACACTTTGTGCCGAATACGATCTAAAAATGGCACTATAAAGTTAATTCCTGGGCCTAAAACTGATTTTAAACGCCCAAAACGTTCTACAACATGTTTTTCACTTTGCGGAACGATGCGCACTCCAGTGAAAATGACCACCAATAGAAAAACCGCTAAAACAAGATAAAAGCCACTTTGGCCGGCTTCACCTGCAATATATTCAATATCCATAAAAAGACCTCAAAAATTAAGCTCACAAAAGATACGCATTACGAAATTTAAAGCACCAAGCACTTTAACCCGTACGAGACACTAAACTGCACTTTCAATATTCTTTCAAATATTCATAAAATAAATCTGAACTGCTACTTTTATACTAAGTTCCAGCGTGGACGTCTTTACATATACCCTATACCTTAAGCCCATGCCTGCAATGTGTCGAGACTGCCTGACAATATTTGAAACTGCGCCTGAGCGGTGTTCGAAATGTGGCCGCCCCCGCATCACCTCGCACCCAGAATTATTTTCACTCACAATCGCACATATGGACTGTGATGCTTTTTATGCATCAGTCGAAAAACGAGACAAGCCTGAGCTTGCGGATAAGCCAGTGATAATTGGTGGTGGAAGAAGGGGTGTTGTGAGTACGGCGTGCTATGTCGCCCGTATCCATGGGGTAAAATCCGCAATGCCTATGTTTCAAGCACTCAAACTTTGCCCCGAGGCTGTCGTTGTGCGCCCCCGTATGGAGGAATACGTGAAAGCCAGCAAAGCTATAAAAGCAATGATGAAAGACCTTACACCATCCATTGAACCACTGTCATTGGA
>JAPKEA010000112.1 GCA_028822275.1 Planktomarina sp.
AGGTTCAGGTGCCTGGCTCAGAGGGTGAAATGACGGTTATGCCGAACCATGCTCTTGTTCTGACTACTCTTAGGCCTGGCGTTTTGTCGGTTGGTAGCGTTGATGGTGTGACAGACTACGTTGTGACAGGCGGTTTTGCTGAAGTGACAGCTTCAGGTGTAACTGTTCTCGCGGAGCGCGCTATAAAAAAATCTGACATTACACAATCTGATCTGAACGGCATTATAAGTAGCTTTAAAGCGGCTTTAGACAATGCAACCGAAGAGATGCATGACGCTGCAAGTAAGGCTTATGCCGATGTTATAGCGTTGGCTGCCGCGCTAGGTATGTCAGCCGCTTAATTACCTGTATCAAAGCTAGCGAATGGGCCCCTGTGGGGCCCTTTTTTATTTTAGGCATCCACAATAATTAGGGGCTCTTATCTTCCAAAGGTTAAAAGGGAGCAATTGGACACAAATATATATTGTATTGGCATAAAGAGTGCTGACGTCCAGAAGCATAATCCTATAAAAATTTGAAATATATCATGCAATGAGTGGTAATATATCAAATTTGACTAACTATATTTCGACCTCCTAGGCATTTAGATACATTTACCAATGCAGGATGGTTATAGTCATCAAATTCCGGTCTTCTAAGATGATACTGAAAATAATTCTTAACAGGTTCTTGCTTTAGTAACTTTATACTTATTAGTTATCCAAGGTTCTGTCCTGATAGAGATGTTTACGGATTAAGTGCATCATAGCGGGTATTGAAGTTTATAATATTAGCCCTGCTTTCTATCAATCGCAGTCGTATATGCCTTCATAGATGGCCGACAGTGTTTCTGTTGAGAAAAGAGACGATACCGAGGTGCCATTCCAAGTGTTCATGATCGCTTGAGCAAACATGGGCGCCGTAGGTACAATTCGAATATTTGGTGCGTTCTCAACAGCCTCAGTTGCTTCAATTGTATCTGTGATTACCAGATTTTTCATGGATGATTTTGTGATCCGTTCAACAGCAGGACCAGATAAAACGCCATGTGTAATGTATGAATGAACCTCTCGTGCGCCGTTTTCCATTAAAACATCGGCGGCCTTGCAAAGCGTCCCTGCCGTGTCGACAATATCGTCAACGATCAAGCAAGTTTTGCCTTCAACATTGCCAATAACCGTCATTTCTGCAATTTCACCTGGTTTCTCGCGACGTTTATCCACGATGGATAGAGGGGCACCAATACGTTGGGCTAAATCACGTGCTCGAGCAACACCGCCAACATCTGGTGAGACGACCATAAGATTTTTTATTTCGTTCTTGAAATTGTGTTTTACATCGAGGGCGAACACGGGAGATGCGTAGAGGTTATCCACTGGAATATCAAAAAATCCCTGGATTTGTGTTGCATGCAAATCAAGTGTCAGTATACGCTCTATACCTGCTCCTTCGAGCATGTTTGCAACTAGTTTAGCAGTTATCGGTGTTCGTGCCTTGCTGCGCCGATCTTGACGCGCATAGCCAAAATAGGGAATGACTGCGGTAATTCTGCTTGCAGATGATCGCTTTAATGCATCCGCAATAATCAAAAGTTCCATCAGAGCATCGTTGGCGGGGCGTGATGTTGGCTGAATGATGAACATATCTTCGTCCCGAACGTTCTCATAAACCTCTACAAAGATTTCTCCGTCATTAAATCGCTCAACGCGTGCATCAACTAAGCCAAGATTCATTCCGCGGTGCATCGACATCCGCCGGGCTACCGAACGGGCTAATGAAAGGTTTGAGTTTCCTGAAATGAGCTTAGGTTCATCTAAAGATGCCATGTCGTATATCTCCAACGTAGCGGCGATAGCGACTCGCCTAATGTTGACACGGCTTAACATGAGGTTAACAGTCGTCACACCTTAGATATCTAAAAAGGTGATAAAAATGACTAAAATCACATATTTTTTCGCAACGATCTCTCCTTACACCTACTTGGCTGGTCTTCGATTAGAAAAAATTGCTGCGAAGCACCGTGCGTCGATTGAATATCGGCCTATGGATTTGATGAGTGTCTTTTCACGTACTGGCGGCGTACCACCAAAGGATCGTCATATCAGTCGAATTGAATTACGAGCGCAAGAGCTTGAGCGACAGGCTAAGAAATTGAAAATGCCATATAATTTAAAGCCGTCGTATTTTCCAGTTAATATGGCGCCGTCCTCGTATGCTTTCATTTCGGCTTTGCGGCATGGGCATGGGGATGGTGATCTTGGCGCCTTGGCCTTTGGCTTTACCAAAGCAGTCTGGGCCGAAAACAAAGATATCTCTAACCCAAACGTTATTAGTGAATGTTTGGAAGCTGCTGGATTTGATGGGGCTTTGGCTGACAAAGATATGCTTGGAGCTGCCGAACAATACTCTAAGAATACCGAAGAAGCTGTTGCTTCTGGTGTTTTTGGTTCCCCATTTTATATTACTGACACGGATAAACGGTTCTGGGGTCAAGACCGTCTTGAGGACCTTGATTTAATCTTGTCTGGAGCTCTTTGACGGCAAAAATCATAGCATTGTAAACATGATGGATGATCCTAGTATTTGCAATTTACGCTACCTCAAGTTTTGATGTTGGGCTGGCGTTGAGTTGTCTTGGACGTGCTATTGAAGAGGCGCCTGTTAAAAAAGCACTAAGAGGCGCAATACGGCGCTCTCAGCCCTGCAGAATATTGAGAAACTGGTCCACACTTTCGGCGCTCGCAGACCAATCTGTAACAAGTCTTGCTGGCAGCAATTCCTCCGTTGGGCCAGTGGTATGATCGCCGGCTCTTACCTCATATATGGCGCCTGCGGTGTGTAGCCTTTGGTGGCCTGCTCGAGTCCAATGGGCGAAAATCATGTTGGCGCGCGGCTCAAAGTCTAGCTGCACATTAGGAATTTTTTTAAGGCCATGCGCAAGCTGAGCGCAGGCTTGGTTGGCCTTTTGCGCCATCTCGATCCAGAGGTCACCCTCTAAGTAAGCCTGCATTTGCGCAGCCAAGAAACGATGTTTCGAGAATAGATGAGCACCGCGCTTACGCCTCAGTTCAAACTCTTTTGCATAATTAGAATCAAAGAATACTACCGCCTCAACTGCCATTAAGCCGTTTTTTGTGCCGCCGAATGTTACGGCGTCAATACCGGCTTTCCAGGTCATTTCAGCGGCCGTACAGCCCAGAGTCTGCATGGCATTTGCAAAGCGTGCGCCGTCCATATGTATCTGCTGGCCAAACTCCTTCGCTATCGCGGAAATTGCTTTGATTTCGCTAAGGTCATAAATTGTACCTCGTTCTGTGGCCTGAGTAAGAGAAACAGGGCCGCGTTGTGGACCATGCACACCTCTTGTTTCTTCGGCCAGTATCGCCGAGCGTAGGTTTTCAGTAGTCATCTTTGCATCGGGACCATCAACCACTGTCAACTTTGAGCCCCCTGAGTAAAATTCAGGTGCGTTGCACTCGTCCTGATGAATATGTGCATAGCGGTGGCAAAAAATTGTCTCCCAAGGGTTTGAAAGTGTAGCAAGTATAAGTGAATTTGCTGCGGTCCCCAACGAGACTAGGAATACAGCGGCATCTGGTGCTTCAAATACATCTCGAATTTTCTGAGAGACCTGTTCTGAGAGATCGTCGCATCCGTATGGAAGTGCATAGCCATCATTTGCTTCTGTCAGCGCTCGTAAAACATTAGGGTGAACTGGGCCTGTATTATCTGATGCAAAATTCATTTTTTAATTCTCAATTACGTAGTTATCCCATTCCTCTTCTGGCACTTCAAATTCGGGAATTGTCCAGCCCTGCACTGAAATGCCAGCATCATGGACTGATTGTGATGTACCCGTTTTTAACGGATGCCATTCAGGTATTTCTCCACCTTCGTGCAGAAGCTTATACGCGCAAGTCTTTGGCAGCCAATACGCATGCTGCGCAATAGTCTCCGGGGTCATGCGGATACATTCTGGAACAAAATTATGACGAATTATGTATTGCGAGCAGCGACAGCTTTCATTGTCGAGTAAGCGGCAGGCCAGTTTAGTCAAGGCAACTTGACCTGTATCTGGATCCTCAAGCTTATTAAGGCAGCATCTACCACAGCCGTCGCACAGCGCTTCCCATTCAGTATTTGTCATTTTTTCAAGAGGGATGTTTTCCCAAAATTTTGATCGCGATCCTTTGTGAGACGCGGGATTACTCATAATACTGCCAATATTGTTCGGGCTTGCGTACAATCCGCGTCCATTTGAGAAATTAAAGTGTCTAAACCATTAAAGGTTCCTTCGCCCCTTAAGTATTCGACCAACCCAACCGAGAGCGTTTCGCCATAAAGATCGCCTTCGAAATCAAAAATAAATGTTTCACAATTAGGATAATTTTTGCCAAACATTGGTCGAACGCCCACGGATGCAGCACCGTGATAGCTACCAGCATGTGGACCGGTCAGAATATCTACCAGAACAGCATAAACGCCAAACGCGGGCGGTTGTAGACCATCGATCGACATATTTGCGGTTGGATACCCTAACTCTCGGCCACGTTTTTCCCCGTGTTTGACAAGGCCTTCGATGCGATGCCAATGTCCCAGCATCGCGGCTGCTTTGCCTGGGTCGCCACTAGATAACGCGTTGCGGATGTTGGTTGAACTGATTACCTGCTGGCCAAGGTTTTTCTGGTTTGCAACAGTTACTGCGAAACCAAAATCAACTGCATGTTTAACTAAGGTTGTAGCATTTCCGAGTCGTCCTTTGCCAAAGCAAAAATCAGTACCTACAACCACGTGGCTCAAGCTCAAAGCATCTTTTAAAATATTTTTTGAGAAGGCTGCGTCGGCCAGATCACAGAGCGCCTGATCAAAAGGCAACTCAAACACAATATCAACACCTAATTTTTCGAGTCGGCGCGCACGGGCATCAGCATTCATTAGCCGAAATGGAGCAAGACCTCTACCCATTTTTTCTGCAAAAAAGACACGTGGATGAGGTTCAAAGGTGAGGACGCCTAAAGGTGCATTCCGCTTTTTAGCCTCTGTTCGGGCTAAATCAATAACAGCTTGGTGACCTAGATGAACTCCGTCAAAATTTCCTATAGCCACAGCTGCGCCATGGGCATCGCTTGGGATAGAATATGTCTGAAAACGCTTCATAAAAATTTCCTACCGTGCTCGGTTGATTAGAGCAAGAAGCGCATGAATTTTGGAAGGAATTTTTTTAAAAAAGTTTAGATAAGTTTTGAGACGGCGCCAACACAGTGGCTTCGCCAACTAAAATCTTTTTTCCGTTAACCAAACAGTGGGTTTACATGCTAACTAGGCGTTTGCTAAGGGCAATATTGGTTACTTCGACTTCCGCTGCCACCCGATTGCCCGGCCGCACTGGGCCTAAGAACTTTAAAGATTGGCTTAAGTACACTTTGCCATGCCCAGGGAGCTGTTCGCCGATGACTGCCGAGATCAATCCAGCGGTTAGCATTCCATGCGCAATGCGACCCTCAAAAATAGTATCGTTGGCATAATTATCGTCCAAATGTACTGGATTATGGACAGTTGATATTTCAGAAAACTTTTCGATGTCACGATCTGTTACAACTTTGCGTAAATAACGCATCATACTAATTTCTATATCTTCTAGACGAATCGTGCCGCGGGGCATATTGCCTGACATCCTTCGCCTCAAAGTAATTTTACGCTCGTATCATGTTTTTATACGCAATTTTATTGTTTGCCGAAAGGGCTGTATGATGCCGAACTTAGCGAAATTTGCCTATTGAGTAGGTTGCAGTAATCATTTGAGCATCCAAATAAGCCTTTAAAGCCTTTGGGTCTGGTTGTTCGACTGTTTTTGTTTCTGCAGCAGCCAAACCACCAGTAATAAACAGGGAATCAAGACCTTCGCCCATGGCTCCACTGATATCGGTGGTAATTCCATCGCCGACACACAGAATGCGGTTATCTGAAATAGTTTTTCCTAAAGCGACGAGGCGTTTTCGGGCCAAATCGTAAATTGGTGGGTGCGGCTTGCCTAAGTAGAGGCTTTCGCCACCCATTTCCGTATATAATTTTGCTAAAGCGCCGGCGCACCATTCGCGCGTCTCACCCCTGTCGACTACCACGTCTGGATTTGCGCATAATAACTTTAGGCCTTTTGTCTTCGCGAGTAAAAGTTGTGGCCGCATTTCTTCGGGATTGGCCATTGGATCAAACGGACCACAGCAAACGATACCCTCAGCCTTTTCGAGTGGCACTTGGGTAATCTGGATGGGGTCTTTGATCAAATCCAGTGGGCTAAAAAAAACTTGATCATGAGGTTGACCAATCATGAATACTTTCTTGCCAATAGCACCACTAAACATTGCAGCCCGTGCGCTATCGCCCGACGTTGCTATACCGTCATATGCGTTAGCTGGAACGCCAATGTGTTCAAGTTGATGCTGGACAGGGTGGCATGGGCGGGGTGCATTGGTGACTAGCATGACAGTGCCGCCTTTTTTGCGAAATTCTTGCATCGCAGTGATGGCTGGTTGAAAGGGTGTCACCCCATCATGAACACATCCCCAGAGATCGCAAAATAAAGCATCGTAACAATCAGAAATTTCCGCTAAATAAGAGATAATTTTTGTCATAACAAATCCTTTTCAGGAAATTAAATTTTTAGGTTTGGGATGATCTGCTTTTTACGGCTCATAACGCCAGGCAGCACCACAAGATCACCATCAACGATCGCACCAAAAGAGTTTTGGGCGACAGACTTTGTCAAATTATTAGGAATAAGCATTGTTGCCTGTTCCTTGAGAATATCGACTACAAAAAGTAAAACCTGATCAACGCTGTCCTCTTGGGCAACATCAGTCATAGCCGCCATCAAGCTATTTTTGCGAGCAAGGATCATTCTGGGTGATGTTGTTTCCAAAACTGAAATCCTAAATTTTGTTCCGTGGACTTCGTATTTTTTACTGTCCATCCGCAACAGCTCTACGTCGGAGAATTCTGAAATGTCAGATTTGGCGGCAAACATCTCATTTGCATAATCCGTGATAGAAAGTTCAAGTTCATCCGCGAGCTTAATCGCCAAATCCTTATCTGTTTCTGTTGTTGTCGGGCTTCTGAATTCCAAAGTGTCAGATAAAATACAAGACAGCATCGCACCTTTAATTGCGTCCGGCATTTGTACCGTGTAACCGCCCATTAAATTATGCATTATAGTAGCCGTGCAAGCTAATGGGCGAATAGTAATGCTAATGGGGCCTTTGGTCTCAATGCCACCAACCAGTTTGTGGTGATCGATGATTGCTTGGATATTGGCATTGTTAATGTTTGCTGGCAGTTCAGCCGGGTTGTTCGTATCAACAATGACCACTTTTTCATCATCTGACACATCCGAAATGATCTCAGGTGTCTCAAAACCCCAACGTTTCAACATAAAGGCGGCTTCGGTGTTGGGCCTGCCCAAAAGGACGGGCTTAGCGTCTTCGTTTTTCATCTCGTTTAGGTACCATGCCCAAATAATTGGGCTACCTGTACTGTCTGTGTCAGGTGATTTGTGGCCAAATATTTTGATCATTACGAAACCTCTTTAACTAATATTTTTGAGTTCTTATAGGGCGCAAAATTTATGTTGTCACCCAGCTAAGGTTGGACCTTCTAT
>JAPKEA010000113.1 GCA_028822275.1 Planktomarina sp.
ATGCTTATAATACCGAATTGTTTCGTAAAACTCTTCTTTCCCAGGTATTTTTTTGCGATATTAAATTGCCCACCAATTTCCCCTGAACTATCAAAAAGTGTAACGTTATGTCCCCTGCGTGCCGCAGTTGTTGCCGCTGCGAGCCCTGCGGGGCCGGCTCCTACCACAGCAATATTTTTGATTTCAATAGCCTGTGTCAGTTTCATTTCAGTTTCATTGCAGGCAAAGGGATTAACCAAACACGAAGTAATTTGACCATTAAAGATTGCATCCAGACATGCCTGGTTACATCCAATACAGGTATTTATCTCTTGATCTTTCCCAGCTTTGGCTTTGGCGACAAAGTTTGCGTCAGCCAAAAATGGTCTTGCCATCGAGATCATGTCTGCATCGCCCTTTGCTATCACATCTTCCGCAATTTGAGGAGTATTGATGCGATTAGACGTAATAACGGGTATAGTCATTTCAGCGCGCACTCGCGCAGTCACCCAAGTAAATGCAGCTCTAGGTACAGATGTAGCAATGGTTGGTATGCGTGCTTCGTGCCAACCTATACCGGTATTAAAAATTGTAGCACCGGCCCTAGCAATTTCATGACCCAAGGCTATTACTTCATCAATGCTTGAACCACCCTCAACCAAATCTATCATCGACAAACGATAGATAATAATGAAGTTTTTTCCGACCGCTTCACGGACTTGGCGTACTATTTCAACAGCTAATCTAATACGATTTTTGTAAGAACCGCCCCAAGCATCATTACGGTGATTGGTTCGTAGAGCAATAAATTGATTAAGAAGATAGCCTTCGGAACCCATAATTTCGACGCCATCATACCCAGCAGACTGCGCCAGCTCCGCTGCTCTTACAAAGTCTTTAATTTGTTTTGTGATGCCCGCGTCGTCTAGCGCTTTTGGTTTTACGAAATTAATTGGTGCCTGAATTGCTGACGGTGCTACTGCTTCTGGATTGTAAGCGTAACGACCGGTGTGTAAAATCTGCATTGCGATTTTGCCACCTGCTTCATGGACTGCATTAGTCACTATCTGATGACGTTTGGCTTCCTCGGGGGTTGTCATTACTGCAGCACCTTGGCCCACGCCGCCCTCCGAGTTAGGTCCAATGCCGCCAGTAACAATTAAAGCTACACCCCCAGCAGCTCGCTCTGCGTAAAAAGAGGCCATACGCTCAAATCCATTTTTTGCTTCTTCCAGCCCTAAATGCATTGAGCCCATAACAATTCGGTTTTTTAATTGGGTGAACCCTAAGTCTAGAGGCTGGAAAAGATGTGGATATTTGCTAGGGACCATTATTAGACCTTTTTACTTGATAGTGTTCCACACACTATTTCCCAGAGTATTTTGCAACTCTTCCGTGGCGGAAATTCAATTTTTTACTTTAATAGGTCAGCTTCAGTGAGTACCTTTCGAGCCGCTCGAAAGCACTCTAAGGATTGAGGAACGCCACAATAAATGGCGATTACATGAATAACTGCGCGGATTTCCTCAACGGAAACACCGTTATTTATTGCTCCTTTACAGTGCAGCTCCCATTCATGCATTTTTCCTAATGCTCCGATCATTGATAGGTTCATCATTGATCGGGTTTTGGCGTCTATGACTTCATCGCCCCATCCGAAACCCCAGCACCACGCGGTCATAGCTTCCTGAAAGGGACGCGTGAACTCATCAGCTGTAGTCAAATTATTGGTGACATACTTCGCTCCAAGTGTAGCCTTCCTTTGCTCTAACCCTTTAAGAAAAAGGTCTTCATCGAAAATGCTCATCAGTGTTCCTAACTTCAAGTTTTTTAATTGATTTTAACGCAGATTATGCGAATTTCTATCTCACTAGGTTCATACAACGTCTCATAATAAAGTGCAGTTTAATTTTTCTAAATAAATTGAGAAATTATTTTGCATAAATAAAAATGTAGAGAATAACTGCAAAAACTAACAGATTATCCTGAGTTAGCTTTGAAATTAAGATGACTATCTACTTGCCCCTTTTGTCAAAGTTCTAAATAAAAAATTATGAGACATCCATTCTTTGATAAAGCCTATCGAGCTTTTATGGCAGGAGTTGTTGCGGCCGACCCTTTTGCTGCTGTCCAAAACGCAATACCCAGCTTTGAAAGGTTGCCAACAGTAATTTCAGTTGGAAAAGCGGGGGTTAAAATGATTGAGGCTGCAATCGATGTTCTGGGCAAGGTGCCCGAAGCAATCGTGGTAACAAATCCCGAAAATGCGAAAGAATTAGAATTTGCCGAAGTTTTCGTAGCAGCTCATCCAATTCCTGATCTTAACGGGTTAACCGCTAGCTGTGCTGTTATTAAGGCGCTTGAACGTGCGGGGCGTGATGGTCGTCCAGTATTATGCCTAATATCTGGGGGTGGGTCAGCCCTTTTGCCGGCGCCGATAGATAGCGTTTCTCTGGCTGAAAAAATCGTCCTAAACTCTTTGCTGATAGCAAGTGGTGCTGATATAATAACTACTAATCTCATCCGGCAACAAGTTTCTCGTTTGAAAGGTGGGCGCCTCTTGGGATTTGCTGTCCCAAGTGGTGTTACTTCATTAATAATTTCGGACGTAATCGGTGACGATCTGCGGGCGGTTGCAAGCGGACTAACAGTTGGACCTATAGGCACTTCAGATGAAGCTATAGATGCGTTAAAAAATTTGAATGTTTGGCACCAAACCCCAGGTTCTATTCGTAATAGCTTGGCTAAAACCAGACCAGTTCTGGAATTGCCAACGTCAAAAAACATTTTAATTGGATCAAATAAGATAAGTTTAAACGCAATGGCTCAGTTTTTGCCTGACGCCCAAGTTCATAGTGCGCCACTGATAGGTGATGTCGCCTATGCTGCAGAAAGGGTTTCAAAGGTTGGTCGTGGAGTGCATCTTTTTGGGGGTGAAACCACAGTAAAACTCAAAGGCTCCGGGTTGGGTGGCCGTAATCAGGAATTAGCCCTTAGAGTGGCTTTATTGGCGCACCAAGAAAAATGGACGGCGCCATGGTTGTATTTACAAGCTGGAACTGATGGGCGAGATGGTCCTACTGATGCTGCTGGCGGGGTTGTTTGCGATACCACTGTTAGTAATATGATCCAAAAAGGAATTGATCCCGAAAAGTTGCTGAAAAATAATGACTCTTATCATGCTCTTTTAGCTGCCAATGCACTTTTGATGACTAACTCGACTGGAACGAATGTGGCTGACTTAGGAATTTTGATGCGCGGTTAGGGTGGGATGGCAGGCAATAAAGCTGCGAATTAAAATAAACTACCCTAAAAAGTGATTGTAGGGATTTTGTTAAATTTTTTTAAAAAACATTAAAACTATTACTGAGGCTAATGACGACTAATTGTTTTTAATTTTTTTCTTTGTAGTGCTAATAGCTCTCAGACTTAAATATTAAATGTGATACCAAAAAGAAATTAATCTGCCTGGACTGTAGCTGTGAAAACGACTGTCAAAACTAAATTGCATGAAAGCGCGCGGTTAAGCGTAGCACCAATGATGGCCTGGACTGACAGACATTGTCGCTACTTTCACCGGCTCATGTCTCAAGAGACACTTCTCTATACAGAAATGGTGACGGCCCCCGCATTAGTTCTAGGCGGAGCCGTCAGATTGCTTGACTTTAATGCGGAAGAGCAACCTTTGGCATTGCAGCTTGGGGGGTCTGACCCTGCGGAGCTCGCCAAAGCCACAGCATTAGGAGCTTCATATGGTTATCGAGAAATTAATTTGAACTTAGGGTGCCCGTCTGATCGGGTGCAGTCGGGCTCCTTCGGTGCTATACTGATGACGCAGCCAGATCTGGTCTTTTCTTGTTTGCAAGAAATGCAGGCGGCAAGTGACGTAGAAGTTACAGTTAAATGCCGCATCGGAGTTGATGATCAGGAGTCGAGAGATATTTTACCAAAATTTATCGAAATGGTCCAATCCAGTGGGATCAATCGAGTAATCATTCATGCTCGTAAAGCATGGCTGAATGGCCTTAGTCCAAAAGAAAACCGGAATATACCGCCTTTGGACTATCCCTTGGTGTATCAAATTAAGCATGAGTTCCCAGACCTACATATTAGTCTTAATGGTGGAGTCACCGACATAGAATCTGCGCGTGAGGCTCTCGATCTGGGGATGGACGGGGTCATGATTGGCCGCGCGGCCTATCAAACACCTTTTGAAGTTTTATCGCGCGCTGATGAATTGATTTATGGATCTAAAAGCGGACCTGACGCGAACTTTATTGCCGAACAAATGATTGCTTATATTGAACGCCATCTGGAAAGTGGTGGACGGCTACATCAAGTGACACGGCACATGTTTGGACTATTTTCAGGAAAGCCCGGGGCGAGGTTTTGGCGTAGAGGTTTGTCTGCGCTTGGCGCACAAAAATCTGCCACTGCTTCGGACTATCAGACCTTACTCAAAGAGTTACGCAAAATATCAGATAAACGACCTGAATTTGAGGTGAAATAATGGAATTGTATTTACTATTCCCAGTCTTCATTAGTTTAATGGTTATAGGTGCTTTCGCTGGCTTTTTGGCAGGGTTACTCGGTGTTGGGGGAGGCATCGTTTTGGTCCCTTCTTTTTTCTATGCATTTAAGTATCTTGGATTTGATGGGCCTCAACTCATGCAGGTTTGCCTTGGAACTTCGCTTGCAACGATCGTTGTGACTTCAATCAGATCCACTCAAAGTCATAATAAAAAAGGTGCGGTAGATTGGGATATTTTAAGAGGTTGGGCGCCAGCAATTGGTTTAGGAGCTATTATAGGCGTCGCCTTAGCTGCGAACTTAGAATCTTTAGTCCTACAGTTAATTTTCGGTATTCTTGGGGGATGTATTGGACTTTATTTGACGTTCGGAAACCATTCGTGGGCATTGGCTGAAAAATTACCAATAGGGTTACTACGCTGGATTTTGGGGTCAGCATTGGGCGGATTATCTGTACTGTTAGGCATCGGGGGTGGTTCACTAGGGGTCCCATTTATGTCTATTCATCGCGTGGACATTCACCGCGCTGTTGCAACGGCGGCTGGATTTGGCCTGGCAATAGCTGTACCTTCGGTTTTTTTATGGGCATTTGTCAAAGTTGAATCTCCAATTTTGCCATGGACATTAGGAGCTATAAATATTCCGGCATTTTTACTAATTATTCCGATGACTTTCATGTTTGCGCCATTGGGGGCCAATGTAGCGCACCGTATGGACGCCCGGCCCCTAAGACGGCTTTTTGGGGTTTTCCTACTCATCGTTGCGACGAATATGGTTAGGACTGCATTATGGGGCTGACAGATTTTAAAAATAGGGGTTGGGTGAAGTTCAAGGCAGAAAAATCAATGTTGCAATGGCAAAAATATGTCCAACCTATTGCAGAAGAAATATCGTTTGATCCGAAACAAAAAAGAGAGTGGCTGCGACACGGCAACACTTGGTTCGCCGGTGTTAATATTTTGAAAAATGATAAAGATGGGCGTTTTAATGGTGGCCCCAGACTTGAAGGGGCGGTGGTTCAGTTTCTGACGGACCTGCACGGACCGCTTGCTTTGGATCATGGCCAATTATCGATCATATATCCAGGTTATCCTATTTTTGACGGTTCAGAGAGCGAAGCGGCCCATCGGTACCGATCTGCTAGGGATGGTGCACATGTGGATGGGCTTCTTCCAATAGGCCCAGATCGAAGGCGATTTGTGCAGGAGCCCCATCAATATGTACTTGGAATTCCATTGGTTGAGGCTTCGCCAGGTGCTAGTCCACTGGTAATTTGGGAGGGTAGCCATCATATCATAAGGGAAGCATTCAGATGTGCTTTCAAGGATAAGCCCATGTCTGATTGGTTGAAAATTGATGTAACCGACACATATCACAAGGCTCGTAAACTGTGTTTTGAAAAATGTTGTCGTGTGGCGATTTCCGCACAATTAGGTGAAAGCTATGTGATACATCGATTAGCTTTACATGGTATGTCACCATGGAACAAAAAAGCTAAGGCCCCAGACTGCGGCCGCATGATTGCTTATTTTAGGCCGGAAGGGCGGGCTGGCGATTTGGGGGATTGGTTAAATGGCTACTGATTGCCTGTTATTTTTCAGTCAGGTTTTTGGCAAAAGCTGAATTATTAATTTATGCTAATCGCTTATTTCTGCCGCCACTACGTTTTTGCAGTCGAGGCGCCCGACTTGGCAATTCTTGCATGATTTTTTGGCGTTCGCCCTTACTTAGTTGCGACCAAATACCAATTTCATCAATGGAACGAAAACACCCGACACAAATACGTTCAACAGGATGTATGGAACACAGCTTTATGCAAGGGCTGTCTATTTCCTTACGTTTCCAAACGCCATCGATATCATTCATTTTTGCATCCGAATATTGCAAGCGCGATCAAGAGCCCCTTGCAAGATATAACCTGCTGCAACATGATCGATAACCTCAGCGCGACGTTTGCGAGATGTATCCGCCTCTAAGAGTACTCTTTCTGCCGCTACGGTTGAAAGTCTTTCATCCCAAAACCCGATAGGAATATTTGTTAAAGTGGAAAAATTACGTGCGAATGACCTTGTTGATTGACACCTAGGTCCTTCAGAGCCATCCATGTTGCGCGGTAAGCCCAAAACTACAGCCCCAATTTCACGATCTGCTATAATGTCCAAAAGTTCTTTAGCGTCTTGTGTAAATTTTTTACGTTTTACTGTTAATAACGGTGTGGCTGAGCTTAAAAGGCGATCTGATACAGAAACGCCGATGGTTTTAGTTCCTAAATCAAGACCCATCCAAGAACAGTTTTTTAACGCAGCATTAATTAATATTTCAATATGATCTGTTATCATGGTGCAATACCTGCGTCTTTTGCTGCTTTGTTTAATTTATTTAGATCTTCAATACTATTTGAAAAAAGTGCTTTGGCTTCATTCCAAATCTTGCGTGAGGTCTCAGGCTGTCCTTGAACGGAATAGGCGATAATGAGCTTGACCCAGTCGGTGGCTGGCCCCCCTTGCGATGCTAATTTTTCTGCGAGGCCTGAAACCATTTCATTGATCATTATTTTCTGGTCCTCTGCACTCAGTTCAGACACACCTTTATAGTCCTCACGGGTTGGTCCTTTTGCTACAAGGGGCGTATAATTCACCCCTGAAATAAATGCTAAATCCATAATTACCGCTCTAATGAGCGAGATATACGACGCACTTTCGGGACCTTCTTCCAAAAGTTGGCGCCACATATTAAAGGTTATATCTGGTCTCCCCAGCTGTTGATGTTGAAGCCCAATATAAAAGCGGGCTTGCGGATTTTTTGAGTCCAGGCCCAATGCTTTGCGAAGTGCAACCTCAGCTTCAATTGAGACATAATTATCTGCTGCCAAAATTAATAACTCAGCGAACTCGTACCAATCAACCGATCCCGCCTCTTCACCTTTTAAGTCCAAAACTTTAGCTTTGGACTTATAAGCATTTTGGAAAAAGCCAAAGTGGGCTTCCCAGTTTACAAGAAATTCTAATCCCGTAATATCATTTGGATTAGATTCTACGGCTGCGCGCAAATCGTATAGCAGTGGAAGGTTTTCTGGGTCCTTGGTTGGTACATCGATAGTTGCTTTTGCTTCTGCTTCTGCTT
>JAPKEA010000560.1 GCA_028822275.1 Planktomarina sp.
GAAGTCGACACAATGGAGCAGTTACTTGAAGATAAGTCACTTGAAGATCTCTCTGTTGTGCAACTTTGTAACGCACTGGGTCTTGAGTATGAGGGTCGCAAAGACTATGCGCGGGCCTTTCATTATTTTGAGCGCTGCAATCAGACTCGTCGACAATTAGAAAAATACGATCCGGTGGGACATGAAGTGCTCATCAATCAAATTATCGATGTGTTTAACGCTGATTTTTTCCAAGAACATAAAGGGCTGGGTAATCTCGATAGCTCTCCGATATTAGTGGTGGGACTTCCGCGATCGGGTTCAACTCTAATTGAGCAAATTTTGGCTAGCCATAGCCAAGTGGAAGGCACACACGAATTGAGTGATCTTGCTCAAATGGTACAAGATTTAAAAAGAAAGAGTCCTCGCGGTACGCATTTCCCTGAGAACATGCGCGAAAAAAAGGTACAGTCATGGCACGACATTGGTGGTCAGTATCTTCAAAGAACAGAAAAATATCGCAGCGGCACAGTACACTTTATTGATAAAAACCCGAACAACTTTATCTATTGCGGCCTACTTCAAATTATTTTGCCCAATGCAAAAATTATCAATGCTCGCCGCCATCCTTTAGACAGCAGTTTTGGTAGTTATAAACAATTGTTCGCCAGTGGCCAGCCCTTTAGCTATGACCTCTGTGAATTAGGAGAATACTATATAGAGTACCAACGTTTAATGGACCACTGGCATGCGGTGATACCCGAAAAGGTATTGGATGTGAACTATGAAGATGTGGTGGCTGACCTCGATACTCAGGTAAAGCGGATATTAGATTATTGTGAGCTGCCTTTTGAAGAAGCCTGCCTGCGCTTTCATGAGACAGACCGAGCAGTCAAAACCGCCAGTTCAGAGCAGGTTCGCAAGCCTATTTACGCAAGTTCAGTAAATTTATGGAAAAACTATGAACCTTATATTGATGAGTTAATTGAAATTTTGGAGCCTCTACTGCAAAAATTACCCTCTGACCAACAACCCACATCAATCATTAATATGACCCAATAAACACTTAGGCACGCTAAATGCTTTTTGCCAATTAGGTGCAAAAAAATGGGCTGCTACCTCTTTGGGGGTGTTGGATATAGCAAAACTTTTCCATAACCTCAGGTAGGAGGGCGTTAATAAAAAAGCAATTAGATTGAGTTGTTTTGTGGTAATGATTGGGAAAATGTTTTACATTTAACGCAGAACAATAAGAATTTTAGGACTTTGGCTAGCTCTGGGGAGTAATAATTTATGATCAAACAACATTCACGAATAAAGATGGCGCCGTTAGCAGCAGCTATTACAGCTGCATTAGGGCTGACACCTTTGGCGTATGCTCAAGATGATGAAGTGTCATCTCGAGCCATCGAAGAGGTATTAGTTACCGCACGAAAACGATCAGAATCAGCACTTGAAATCCCATCGAGCATCCAAGCCTTATCCGGTGATGACTTGAAAGAAATGGGCGCTCGTGGCATGGCTGACTATGTACGGTTTATGCCGGCTGTCACTGTCGTTGATTATGGCGCTGGCGCCTCCACAGTGGTTTTCCGGGGTGCTACGACAAGCTCGGGTTACGTCGGTCAATCCACTTCAGCTGTATACCTTGATGAATTAGCGATCACTACCACGGGGCAACAGCCCTCGGTGAGAATGGTAGATATTGCACGAATCGAAGCCTTAGCTGGCCCCCAAGGAACGCTTTATGGTGCGGACTCTCAAGCTGGCACACTAAAAATTATCACCAACAAACCAGAAATGAATGTGTCTGAGGTAATACTGGATATCGGCGTTCGCGCCGGAGCAGAAAGTGCAGGCAGTCATGATGGTTCTATTGTTGTCAACATCCCTCTGATTGAAGATAAGCTGGCAGCGCGATTCGTTGCATTTGATGCCAAAGATGGCGGTTTTATAGACAACGTTTACGGCAAAACCATCACCAATGATCTAAAGGCTGATGCTTTATATGGCCGCTCACCCTCCGGGTGGGGGACACTAGATAATGCCG
>JAPKEA010000114.1 GCA_028822275.1 Planktomarina sp.
TCGGTTTTCAGCGTATCCACATGGTGACTGGCGCATGTATTATTTTCTCTTTTTACTAGCTTTTTATTTGGCATTCACCAAGCTCTCTGAATTTGTGCTCGAAAAAATTATGACGCGGCTCACCCACGGCCAAGGAACATTGGGCGGTCAGGTATGAGTTGCACGCAAACAATTCTTGATTACGGCTTACGCTCATTGGGTTATGGTGTGCGGATCCTGCCAAAAACAGATTTCACACTATGCCAACATTTTACGCTGATAGGATCGGGTCTGCTTTGGAATATTTACTTTGGTATTCTAGCACTTTTTATCGGGTTTTTCATTGCAAATGCTGTAGCTATGGCTAAATTTAGCTCCCATTCAGCTCTGCGCAAACCAGCTGAGTGGTTTATCTTAATCTTTCGCGGATCACCCTTGTTCATACAGTTTTTCTTGGCCTACTTCCTATTTCTACGCCTTAAGCAACAGGGATTATTGCCGTGGCTGACAGCTGCTCAGATTGGTGCGCTTTTGGTCTTGATCCTCAATACGGCAGCTTACTCTGCGGAAATATTTTACGGGGCTCTACGATCGGTTCCGCAGGGCGAAGTTGATGCTGCTGACGCCTATGGAATGGCAGGTTGGAATAGGTTCCGACGTATTATATGGCCAACCACCCTCAGACTTGCATGGCCCGCCTATACCAATGAAGCCATATTTCTGTTCCACGCGACAACTCTAGTTTTCTTTTCAAGCTTCCCAACATGGCAACAACGTGGAGACGCTCTCTATTATGCAAGCTATTTTGCGGATAAAACCTTTAATCCTTTTATATCTTATCCTATCTTAGCATTTTATTTTGTGGTGTTAACCCTTTGCCTTATTGGCCTGTTCGGCCTGATTAACCAGCGACTGAACCGTCATTTACCGGATGAAGACCGAGCCCGTATTAAATACAGGCCTCAGATATTCAGATGACAAAATCTCTACGTATCGCAACGGTTGACCTTAACGGGCAATTTCGTGGAAAAAGAGTTGCCGCCAGCGCCTTAGGCAAAGAAATGCGCCTCCCGTTATCAGCTCTCAACGTGGACATTTTTGGAGCGGATATTGAAGGCTCTCCGTTAGTATTCGACAGCGGTGACCAAGATGGCATTATGATGACGACAAACCGCGAGCCGATACCTTTGCCCTGGGTCGCAGGTTCCGCTTATTTGGACCTGCGGATCATGCATCAAGATGATGGAACACCTTTTGTGGGAGATCCCCGTTTGGCACTGAGCGCCGTTTTGGACCGTTATGCCCACCGCGGGTGGAGCGTTATAGCAGCCTGCGAGTTGGAATTCTTTTTAATTGAAGATGGCAGAAATCTGACACCGCCCATAAACCCTAAAACACGACAGCGCTTATCCACGCCCGAAGTTCTATCTTTGCGCGAGCTTGATGGCTTTGATACGTTTTTCAATGATATCGTACAGGGTGCTGAGAAGATGGGATTGGGCGATGTCACAATAACTTCTGAGGCCGCCGTTGGACAATTTGAAGTGACCATGTGTCATGGGCCGGCTTTATACATGGCAGATAACGTAATATTACTAAAAGAGTTGATCAAAGGTACTGCACGAAACCATGCAATGGCCGCAACTTTTATGGCCAAGCCTTTCACTACAAAAAGTGGTAACGGGCTTCATACACACTTTTCCGTACTCGATAAAAACGGCCTTAACATTTTTTGCGACAAACCCCAGCTAACATCAGCGGTCGCTGGCTGTCTCAATGCTTTAGCGGCTTCCACGATATTCTTTGCTCCTTTCACAAATAGCTATTCCCGATTCACCTCAGGTGCACATGCGCCAACCACAGCGACCTGGGGCTACGAAAATAGAACCGTCGCAATACGCATTCCAGGCGGCCCTGCAGCGGCAACACGGATAGAACATCGCGTATCAGGTGGGGACGTGAACCCCTATCTGATGTTCGCGGCCATTTTTGGAGCAGCACTAGGCGGCATTGAAATTCAGCAAAAAGCGCCAGCACCACTTTCAGGAAATGCCTATTCACAGCCAGGCGATCTACCAGGCCTCGCATCAGACTTACGGCAAGCCATCACAAATCTCGAAGATCCTATTCTGACCAATTTCATGCCACCCCAGCTTTTGGCCTATTTGGCAGCAACAAAACGTCAAGAGCTATCACTATTTACATGCATGTCGGATCATGATGCCCTCTTGGCATTGATTGAAAACGCGTGATATTGTCTTTCCAAATCCAGCTTTTCGACCTAAACTAAGTTAAAACTGAAAGAGAATTTGATGCGCATCGGTATATTGCAATGTGGACATGCGCCAGACAGCGTGCAAGCAAAGCATGGGGACTTCGATGTAATGTTTGAGGCCTTACTGCACGGGCATGATTTCACATATAAAACGTGGGATGTAGTAGACAATGAGTTTCCCTTATCAGTGGACGATGCTGACGGGTGGTTGATTACTGGTTCTAAACATGGGGCGTATGAAAATCATAGCTTCATCTCCCCACTCTCACGTCTAATTAAAAAAATCTATGCCAAGGAAACTCCGATGATTGGTGTGTGTTTTGGACATCAAATTATCGCCCAAGCTCTTGGGGGTAAAGTTGACAAGTTTAATAGAGGCTGGGTTGTGGGCAGACAAGAATACACGCTAGGCGCTGGTGATTCCGTGGCACTAAACGCGTGGCACCAAGATCAGGTCACCTGCCGTCCAGAAGATGCAGAAATAATAGCAACAAATGATTTCTGCAAAAACGCAGGCCTAGTTTATGGGCGTAAAGCCTATACGATTCAACCACATCCGGAGTTCAGCAACAAAATAATGGAAGACTATCTAATAGCTCGAAGGTCCAGTCCTGTGTACCCTAAAAATTTGATGGACACTGCACAAAGCCTTACAAAAGTAAAAATACATACTTCAACCATTGCCAAAGATTTTGCTGCGTTCTTCAAAGGAAATTTTGAAGCCAAGGTGATCTCGTGAGTTGGGAAAGCGCTCTGCCAGACGCGGCAAAAGCCTATATCGGCGGGCGCACACTTGATGAAGTCGAATGCGTCATAAGTGATTTCCCTGGAGTGGCGCGTGGGAAAGCAGTGCCTGCCTCAAAATTTGCTAAGCAAAACCACTTCTACCTCCCTAACTCGATTTATATGCAGACCCTCACTGGTGGTTGGGCAGAGGCTGCGGGAGATGAAGGTTGGATAGAACCTGACATGATTCTAAAGCCCGACATGGATACAGCTACTGCTGCGCCTTGGACTGCAGACGTATCCTTACAGGTAATTCATGATGCCTATGGACGCGATGATGAACCGATTGCGACCGCTCCACGTAATGTCTTAAAGCGTGTCGTTCAGCTGTTTCGCGACAAGGGCCTTGAGCCAATTGTTGCTCCCGAGATGGAATTCTTTTTAGTCGCCCGCAATATAGATCCAGCTCAAGCCATTACCCCAATGATGGGCCGCTCTGGTCGCCCTGCTGCTGCTCGCCAAGCCTATTCAATGTCAGCAGTCGATGAATATGGCCCAGTGATTGACGATATATACGATTTTGCAGAAGCACAGGGATTTGAAATTGATGGAATAACTCAAGAGGGTGGCGCCGGACAGGTTGAAATTAATTTACGTCACGGTGATCCAGTTAAATTGGCCGATGAAGTGTTCTACTTTAAACGCCTCATTCGTGAGGCTGCTTTAAAGCACGATTGTTTTGCTACCTTCATGGCCAAACCAATCGCCGAAGAACCAGGTTCAGCCATGCATATTCACCACTCATTTTTAGACGCCGATGGACAGAACGTTTTTTTAGGCCCCCAGGGCGGTGAAACTGATATTTTTTATCATATGATTGCTGGGCTGCAGAACCACTTGCCCTCCGTAATTCCTATGATTGCCCCCTATGTAAACAGCTACCGCCGTTACGTAAAAGATCATGCCGCACCAATTAATTTGGAATGGGCCCGTGACAATCGAACGACAGGTATCAGAATTCCATTGTCAAACCCACAAGCACGACGGATCGAAAACCGTTTAGCTGGGATGGATTGCAATCCATATCTCGGCATAGCAGCATCCTTGGCATGTTGTTACTTAGGCTTAGAAGATCAAGAACGCCCCGACAAACAGTACCGTGGCGACGCTTACGATGGTGAGGAAGCAATTCCGCATGATCTATTTACAGCACTTGATGTGTTCGACGGAGCAGAACGGCTGCACAAGGTCCTGGGACCAGAATTTGCTAGAGTATATTCAATTGTAAAAAGAACCGAATATAGTGAGTTTCTGCAAGTTATCTCGCCTTGGGAACGCGAGCATCTTTTGCTGAATGTCTAGTTTTCTATACATCAACGACCAACGCTCCTCCTACCCGCCCAGTTGGTACGCCGCCAGTACAAGCAAGGACCAACCGCGCTCACGTCTAAAAGGTTCTGTGAGTTGTGAGGTTTGCATTATTGGTGCAGGATTCACGGGACTATCTACAGCCCTGCACCTAGCCCAAAAAGGCTTTCAAGTGATGGTACTCGACGCACATCGTGTCGGATTTGGAGCCTCCGGCCGGAACGGTGGCCAGGTTGGATCAGGCTGGAATCAAAGTCAGCAAAAACTCGAAAAGTCTATGGGTATTGATCCCGCTCGGAGACTATGGGAAATGTCCAATGACGCTAAAGCCCTAACCCGGGACTTAGTCAAAAAGCATGCTCCCGAAGCTGGTTATCAATCCGGTGTCGCCACAGCAAATTTTTCGCATAGTGATACGGAACAAAATCACTTAGATGCAGAATACTTAGCGCGCAGCTATGGTTATACTGAGATGGAGTGTCTTACTCAATCGGACATGGCCTCTGTCATAAAGTCAGATAGATATAAGGGTGGTGTCATAGATTGGGGAGCCGGGCATTTACACCCGCTGCGCTACGCAATTGGTCTTGCCCGCGCAGCCGAGGCAGCAGGTGCAGTCATTCACGAGTCAAGCCCAGTCATACGCATCGATGACGGAAGCCCAAATATCCTCCACACTGACCGCGGGCAAATCAAAGCAGAATATGTAGTGCATGCCACAAATGGCTATCATACCAGCTTAAACAAATTACAAGCCGCACGCGTTATGCCCATTAATAATTTCCTTGTTGCTACAGAACCGTTGGAAAACCCAAGCTCCATTTTGACAAAGAATATTGCAGTAGCAGATAATCGCTTTGTTTTAAATTATTACCGCCTGAGCGATGACAATCGTCTCATCTTTGGAGGAGGCGAAAGTTATGGTGCCCGTTTCCCACGTGATTTATTCAGCAAAGTGCGAAAACCTCTAACTGAGCTTTTCCCACAACTCTCAGCCGTAAAGCTAACTCATGCTTGGGGGGGGACACTTGGGATCACCACAACGAGATTACCAATGCTCGCTCGTACAGGAACCAAACAGATCGTTGCTGCCGGATATTCCGGTCATGGCGTAGCCCTCGCTGGATTTGCAGGACTAGTAATAGCTGAAACAATCGCTGGTACTACTGAACGTTTTACCCTCTTAGAAAAACTCCCAACTCCATCTTTTCCAGGTGGGCAAACACTACGAAGCCCAATTATGACTTTAGCAATGACATGGTTCTCTTTACGCGATAAACTCGGTATATGAACGCTTGGATTGAATACCTATGTTGCGCGACCAAATCGCAGTTCGAACCTGATCATGTCAATTCACGGGGACTATGCCGCTGCGAAAGCTTCAGACTGGCAAGCAGAGTATCTGTACTTGGTTGGTTCGGAGTGGCAAGTGGGTCCTGGGCCTGGGCCGGAGCTCCACCCTCAATCAATGCTTTATCAGCAGGGGTCGTTAGATACTTCTGTGAAAAATGCGGCTCCCTGATGGAATACTACTTTAACCGTTGGCATAACAAAATTTATTTTCTAAGCGCAACGTGTATCCAGAAGGTTTTATGCAAAAATTTCACTTATAGCATGACAATCAACTCCCATGGCTGAACCTGGGTGATACCCGTCCAAAGTTCGCTAACTCTTCCCTGGGCTAAGACTTTATTTTAACCCAAAATACTTCCGTTGGCGCTAAATTAATTCGCTACTCACATACGAGGTCCCAAAATGAAAGACCAATCCCCTAACAGCTGGGAAGCACGAGCAGACGCCCACTCTCTCTACGGCTTCACCGACTTACCGACTATCAAAAGCCGTGGCGCCACAATCTTAACACATGGCGAAGGCCCCTATGTTTTTGATGTTCACGGTCGAAAATTCCTAGACGCCAACTCAGGGCTTTGGAACATGGTCGCAGGTTTTGACCACGCAGGCCTAGCACAGGCTGCCAAGGATCAATTTGATCGCTTCCCCGGTTACCACGCATTTTTCGGCCGTATGTCTGATCAAACTGTGATGCTTTCTGAAAAACTGATTGAGGTATCTCCTTATGCCTCTGGAAAGGTTTTTTACACTAACTCAGGCTCTGAGGCTAATGACACAATGGTGAAAATGCTATGGTTCCTACATGGCTCTGAGGGCAACACTAAGTGTCGAAAAATAATCACACGTAAAAACGCTTACCATGGTGTAACTGCTGTCTCGGCTTCAATGACCGGCAAACCTTATAATGCTGTATTCGGCCTGCCTCTCCCCGAATTCCTACATCTCACCTGTCCACATTATTGGCGTGAGGGTAAAGATGGTGAAACCGAAGCTCAATTCACAGCACGCATGGCTAAAGAACTCGAAGATATGATCTTATCAGAAGGTCCAGACACAATTGCGGGGTTCTTTGCTGAGCCTGTAATGGGCGCCGGTGGCGTTATCCCACCCCCCGAGGGATATTTTCAAGCGCTACAACCGATCCTGCAAAAATATGACATTCCCCTAATTTCAGATGAAGTTATTTGTGGTTTTGGCAGAACTGGTCATACTTGGGGATGTCAGGCTTACAACTTTGTTCCAGACGCAATTATCAGTTCCAAGAACCTGACCGCTGGCTACTTCCCTATGGGTGCGGTCATATTAGGGCCACAACTTACACAACGGATGCAAGCAGCGTCTGAGGCTATCGAGGAATTTCCCCACGGCTTCACCGCATCTGGCCATCCAGTTGGATCAGCAATCGCGTTGAAGGCAATTGATGTTATCATGAACGAGGGGCTTGCAGAGAATGTGTGTAAGTTAACCCCCTATTTTGAAGCACATATGAAACGGCTTCTGGAAAATCCAAATATCGGCGAAGCCCGCGGAAAAGGCCTAATGGGCGCACTGGAGGCAGTCAAAGACAAATCCACTAAGACGCCTTTTGCTGCAGATCTTTCAATCAGCGAGCGGATCGCAAACACTTGTACAGATCACGGGCTAATTTGTCGGCCACTTGGACAATCAATCGTTCTTTGCCCCGCCTTCATATTCACAGAATCTCATATCGATGAAATGTTTGAAAAACTTGAAGCCGCATTAAAACAAGTATTTTCTAATGTCGTTTAAAGATCCTTCAGGCGGAGATATCCCCGCCCTCATTTTCAGACCTGGGCATCAAGATCGCCTGAGAAAATTTCCCTAATGGTTAGGGACCCCACGGCAAACTTCTCTATTAAGTGAGAAACTAATGAGCCTCAGTTAGTAGCTC
>JAPKEA010000561.1 GCA_028822275.1 Planktomarina sp.
TGACAAGATCATTTTTGGTGTTCGGGCATCTCCTATATCTATCCCAATGCGGTATAGCGTCCTGTAGCTCGTGGTCATCATGGATGGTATGGCCGCAAGGCCTTTGCGTGGCGGTTGTCAAAAGTACGGACGCGGACTTCTGCCTAGCAGCCCTGAAAGAAACCTTGGTCAAGTATGGCATGCTGGAACTTTTCAACGCCAATCAAGCAAGCCAGTTCACCAATGGCGGCTGGATTGATGTGCTGACAGACTTAAAGATCAAGGACAGCATAGATGATAAAGGGCGCAGGTTCGACAACCGCATGATTGGCGATCTATCGCGTTCGCTGAAATATAAATGTGTTTATCTACACACCTTTGAAAAAGGCGCAGAAGTAAACACAACCGATAAAATTAGCTGTCTAAAATGAAATCCTGATCCTTCTTATCAAAGCTGCGGACGACCCGAAAAAGCAGGGCCACCTCATTTAGGTTGTTGGTGTTCAGTTGCTTATGAAAGCCTCACCACGCGTGTTTCACAAGTTGACACGCCTCGACAAGTCTATGCGCCAAAGCCGCTAGTGAGGCTTGAATATAAGTGCAATCAGTCACTAAAACCTGAACCATGTTGATCGCTTATTGTGCTCTACCTTTAAGATTTCTGACGAATTTCAAGACATATACGCCCAAGAGCATAAGAACGCTTTGCCCCAATACATCCCCAACCATGTAATAGAAAGTATCTGTCGTTAACTGAGCGGTTGCATTCAAAAAACTATTGCTGACACCATTGAAGAAAGACCCAAGTGCACCTGCTACAATCAAAAATTGCCATTCCCGATTTATGCGAAATGACCCGGTCCTGAACATCAATGTCATTAAGCCATACCCCAACCCGCAGGCCGCTATGCTGGCAACGGGTCCGAAAGGATGCATTGAAATATTAAATCCAAATACGCTGATGAACCACATAAGATAAGAAGCAGGCAACAGTAGAGGGATCGATCTCCACCCGAAGTGATGCACTGTGAGCATACGCACCCCATGTGGCAAAAACAAAAGACTAATTTCTGTTGGGAACTCTGGGACCAAGATCACGTGTAAAGGGTAAATAAACCCCCCCACAAGAGTGTAACTTACTATATAAGCAATGCTGACAATTAAGAAATCTCCAATTTCTAGGTCAGCTATAATCTTTGGGTATTTCAATCAGCCCTCCATGACTTGAAAAACCCCAACTTTCTTACTATTTGCGCGACTAACAAAACCCTTGGCTTCGATCGATTTTAGCGCCCTAAAAAATGTTGGACGGGACATATTTTGAGTGAAAGAGTGGGCCTGTATCTGTTTTGTTTCAACTCTGCCTATACTTGACTTTAGAGCTTGAGCGGCAAGGTATACGTTCTTTTCAACTTCAGACAAGGCTTCTAACCCCAAATCCTGTTCCATTTCTTCAAGGATAAGCTTTATTGATATCAATCTTGCAAATAGGTCAGGCATAACTTCATCCTTCGACTGTGTTGTATCACAAAAGAACGACGCAAGCCGTCTGGTGCTTCTAGAGACAATTAGTGTCAATCTTGTCTAGAATAACCATTTTCTGATTTTGAATGAGTGTATGACATTTTACCTTTAGATTGTCATCCCTTATTAGATTTTTATTTATAAAAAAGATTTAATATGGGCAAATTTTCACATTTCAGGGCTTTTTATATGATCTGAACCTTTGGCTCTTTTAACAGAAAGTTATGCATAGAACTCAGAATTTCACCTTACGAGATGCCTCATTCGCCTTAGGGAGTGTGCAGTAAGCGCCCTTTCATCTTGTATAATTCCAAGGCAGTAATTCATCAATGGTGCTGATTTTGTGGTCAGCGATCCGGCTGAGGGTGTCGGTGAGCCACGCTGGGGATTACCCTTGTTGAGCTTGGCTATTTCTATGACTGTATAGATGATAGCTGCTAATTTATTGCCGCGTTCGATACCACAAATATGTAGTTTTTGCGGCCTATTGCGATGCCACGCATGGAGCGTTCTGCCGTGTTGT
>JAPKEA010000562.1 GCA_028822275.1 Planktomarina sp.
TAGATAGATTTGGAACAAGGCTGGAGCAAAGATTTAGCAAGTCACAAATAACTGATATGCTAACAAAGGCTGGCTGTAAGGGTGTTGAGTTTTCTCCGAATACACCCTTTTGGTGTTGTATTGCTTTTAAAAAATAACCTGCACAATGTGCCAGTAGTGATTGCATAAACTATTGAAGGTGTAGTGCTCTAGAATTTTGAGATACGTTTAATGTTTATGCAGCCATTTTGCTTTTGTCCATAATATCCATTCTAAACTGCGCAGGCGTTTTGTAATGGTGTCTCATCATGATCTATTTTTCGCTGCATATTTAACGGAATTTGAGGAGCGACAATCGCAATACAAGGAAGAAACGTGAAGGCACTTACCCCTCACCTTAGCGGGCAAAGTGATCTCGCAGCAAAATGCGAGACGCCATGGGCTGACTTTGGGGGGCAGAAGTGAGCTTTGTTCGGAAGTGGTCTTGCATAATACTCAACAGACCAGACGCAAAATTGCATCTAGACGACGTTCTCACCTCGGCCGAAATCTTTGACCTGAGCCTTGCACATGCCTAATTGCAATTAAAGTGTAGCCTACTAACACCGGTGTCCATTGACGCCCAAGACGGCCCATCCTTCGAGATCTTGCTGAGATGGAAAAAAGCAAATAAATATGCTTAAATAATGGCTCAGGTTGAGAACCCAAAACTGTTTTGGCTGGCAATTAAGTTGAGTGCTATGATTGATCAAAGGCCAAGACCAAATGCTATTTTCAAAAAATACTTGATAGAGTTTAGGGTATAACATATGTCATAATAAACTGATCAGGAGTATAGTTATGACTGCCGTTAAGGCTGCAGCTGTCAGAAATTCTGCAGGTGTTCTGCTGTCGAGGGATATACTCACAAAACTCCGCGTTGATAAGGGAGATTTGGTACATGTTGTGGAGACAACCAATGGGTTTGAACTAATACCAAATGAACCAGACTTCAAAACTCAAATGTCTCTTGGTGAAGGAATTATGCGAGAGGATCGAGACATTCTTAGAAAGCTTGTAATATGAGTGAGCAAGTTTGGATTGGTCAGCGCGTGATATATGCTATCCACGATAGGCAGATAACTGAATACGGTGGATTGCCTGGCGTGAGGGATGAAAATCTTTCGCAATCCGCTACTTAAGCAAAGGAATAATTAAAATGAAATCAAAGGTTCGAAAAGCAGTTTTTCCAGTAGCAGGATTAGGAACAAGGTTTTTGCCTGCCACCAAAGCAATGCCAAAAGAGCTTTTACCCATTATAGACAAGCCACTTATACAATATGCTGCAGAAGAGGCTATTGCTGCAGGTTTAGATACATTAATTTTTGTTACTGGCCGTAATAAGCGTGCGATTGAAGATCATTTCGATAGTAATAGTGAGCTTGAAGCAGTCTTGCGTTCAAAAGGTAAAAATGAAATGGCTGATAGGGTCAAAAATATTTTACCAAAAGGTGTAGAGTGCATTTTTGTTAGGCAACCAGAACAATTAGGGCTTGGTCATGCAGTGTTGTGCGCTGAGCGGGTTGTTGGAAATGAGCCATTTGCATTACTTTTAGCTGATGATTTCTTAACATACAAAGGTAATGGCATTACATCAGATCTTATTATGGGGTTTGAAAAAACTGGTAAAACTCAACTTTGTGCAATGCAAGTTAACGGTCCTGAAATATCAAAATATGGTGTTTTAGCGTTAAACAATGAAACAGATTTGGTTACAGGTCTAATAGAAAAACCAAACTTTGAAAATGCACCTTCAAATTTAGCCAGTATTGGTCGGTATGTACTCACACCTGATATTTTTGATATACTAAGAAATCAACCAATTGGTGTTGCAGGCGAAATTCAGCTTGCGGATTCTATTAACGTACAGGCAATAAATAATAGGGTTGAGGCAGTATTGTTAAATGGTATGCGTTTTGATTGTGGTAGTATTGAAGGTTATATTGCTGCTATTAAGTATGCATCCTCAAAATTAAAATCTGATTAGTCGTTTATGAAGTTTTTT
>JAPKEA010000115.1 GCA_028822275.1 Planktomarina sp.
CCTAACCGATAGACGAACGGGACACTGCTAGTAGGCCGCTATTTAGGGAAAGCTTTGGTCTCTGGCAAGTTGATTCTTTACTTTTCTCTGATGTTTTTACAAGAAACTTCTACGCTGGGCTGGCGTCTTCAATCCGTAGTTGCGGCCGCGAGCGTCCACCCCAAGTATTCACTTCTAAGCGGCCGACAATATGTATCTTACCGCCTTGGTTATTGCTTAATGCAGGACCAATATCACTATCAAATGCTCCAAAACAAATCGCATCTAGTTTTTTGCCAAAGCCATCGCTTAAGGTGACTTTAAGATGTGAATCGCCCACTGGCTTGACGAAAGCAATCGTACAATCTGGAAAAGCAAAACGCGGCGCTGACGCTTCAGACCCGAACGGTCCTGCTTGGTTCAAATACTCAATCATCTCTAACGATGCTGCTCCGGGCATTAAAGCGCAGTCGATGCGTAAGTCAGATGGACCCAAATCAACTGGAACTTGGGCGGCAAGTAACTGGCCCAACTTTTGCATTGCTGGTTCAAGCTGTTCGCGACTGAGTGATAGACCTGCGGCCATTTTATGCCCGCCACCTTTAACAATATATCCGTCGCGCACGAGTTTTTGAATGCATACGCCCAGATCAACGCCGGCGACTGAACGTCCACTACCTTTGCCTTCGTCTCCGTCAAACCCTATCACAACTGACGGCCTGTTGGTCTTTTCTTTTAGGCGTGAGGCAACGATCCCCACAACCCCGGGATGCCAGCCTTCGCCCGCGGCCCATGCCAAGGGTGCATCCAACCCGCGGTTTTCAGCCTGCTCGAGGGCCTCAAGACGGACCGTCGTTTCTACGCTTCGCCGCTCGGTGTTAAGCTCCTCTAGTTTCTCGGCCATCGCAGAGGCTTCATGGATATTTTGCGAACATAAAAGCCGTGCTCCGAGGTCTGCTTTTCCAATTCTGCCGCCCGCGTTTATCCTTGGTCCCAACACATACCCCAAATGATAAGCGTTTGGTGCCGTGTCTAAACAGGCAATATCAGAAAGAGCGTTTAACCCAATACGTTGCCTTTGTTTCATTATCTTCAAACCCTGACGAACAAATGCGCGATTGACCCCGACTAGAGGCGCCACATCCGCCACAGTTGCTAGCGCCACAAGGTCAAGACCACCTAAAAGGTTTGGCACATTTTGGCCATCCTGGCGCATAATCCGCGATGCTTCGACTAAGACCATAAATACAACTGCTGCGGCACACAGATGTGCCAAGTCCCCTGTTTCATCCTGCCTGTTAGGGTTCACCACGGCAAGGGCCGGGGGCAGTGTTTCACCTCCCAAATGGTGATCGAGAACCACAACGTCAGCTGCCGCTGCCGCCGCCAGTGCATCGTGAGATAAGGTCCCACAATCCACACAAATAATTAGTTCATGATTGGCGGCTAGCTGCGACATTGCCCCTGGGTTTGGACCGTAGCCCTCATCGATACGATCGGGAACGTAGAGCGTTGGAGTGATTGAAAAATGAGAAAGAAAGTCAAATAGAAGCGCCGCTGAGGTTCCTCCGTCTACATCATAGTCTGCAAAAATGGCTATACGTTGTTCAGCGCGAGCAGCTTGGACCAAAATTTCAGCGGCCTTTGTGCAATCTTTGAGTTCTTTGGGGTCACTCATTAGATCCCGCAAAGTAGGATTAAGGAACCCATGGGCTGAATCTGCAGTTATGCCAAAGCGGGCAAGGACATTGCACAGTGGTGGTGGAAGATCCGTTTGTTGGTTTAAGCTCAAAGCTTGGCGTTCTATTTCGGGAGACGGACCGACCCACCGCCGACCTGTCAAAGACTTTGTAACGCCTAAAAACATATTAATTTACGGGGGTACGATAGGTTAAACGACGGACTGATCCGGTCTTTGAGCGCATCAAGATTGTTTCGGTTGTCAAATATCCAACTTCGCGTTTGATCCCAGAGACGACGGATCCGTCTGTGACCCCTGTTGCGGCAAAGATAACATCGCTCGTTACCATTTCATCACGGTTATAGATGCGTTCAAAGTTGGTTATGCCGGCTTTTGAGGCACGGCTGCGTTCCTCGTCATTTCTAAACATCAATCGCCCCCACATTTGTCCACCCATACATTTTAGGGCTGCTGCAGCCAGAACACCTTCTGGTGCGCCACCCAGGCCCATGTACATGTCGATACCAGTTGTGTGTGTTTCAGCGCAATGGATGACACCTGCGACATCTCCATCTGGAATTAAGCGAATGGAACAGCCAGTTGTCCGAAGTTCGGCTACCATTGCGTCATGGCGTGGTCTTTCGAGGACACAAACAGTGATATCCTCGGCGTTACATCCTTTTGCGCTTGCTAAGGCCCGCACGCGCTCTGCAGGCTTCATGGCAAGGGAAACGACATTCTCAGGCAAACGAGGTCCAACGGCTAATTTTTCCATGTATACATCTGGTGCGTGAAGCATTGAGCCGCGTGGACCCATCGCAATAACTGTCAGTGCATTGGGCATATCCTTTGCGGTTAAGGTTGTGCCTTCTAGAGGATCCAAAGCTATATCGACAGCAGGGCCTTTTCCCGAACCTACCTTTTCGCCGATGTATAACATGGGAGCCTCGTCACGTTCTCCTTCCCCTATTACAACGACACCCGCAATATCGAGCATATTAAGCTGAGTTCGCATAGCGTTAACTGCTGCTTGATCTGCAGCTTTCTCATCACCACGGCCAATGAGCCTGGCAGAAGCAATAGCTGCTTGCTCTGCAACCCGAGCTAAGCCTAGAGACAGCGCACGGTCATGAAATTCGAGTGGATCAGACATAGATGATTCCTTGAACAGTTTTCCCAGCCCTAACGCGCGTGAGTTAGAGTTGGCAAGACTGAGCGCGCTAACATTTGTCAAGAAGCTTAAAAATTAACAACTGTAGGAATTTTAATTTCAAAATATGTTTCAAAGCATCTCGATACGCAGGGCAACCATTATACCTTCGACAACTCCAGTAGAAGTGAAGTCAGATAGTACTTGATCAATAGCCGCCCGGGTTGTTTTATGTGTAACGATCAAGACTGGCGCTTGTCCAGCTGCGTGGCCGTATTGGCGCATGCGATCAATCGAAACACCTGCGTCCCCCATAACTGAGGTAATTTTGGCCATCGCCCCAGGTTTATCCAGAAGCTGTAAGCGTAGATAAAAAGGGGCGGGCGTTGTTGCAGTTGCAGGTTGTGCCCTAACCAGGGAATTTGCAGGCTGACCGAAAGTTTTTAGCCGTAGGCCACGAGCAATATCAATAATGTCTGACATAACAGCAGAGGCTGTCGGGCCTGCACCTGCGCCCGCACCACGCAAAACTATTGTACCGCTATCGCCACCCTCAAGAATTACCATATTTGTGCCACCTTCAAGTTGTGCCAAAGGTGAGCTGGCTGGAACCAAACAGGGTGTCATACGCTGCTCTAAGCCACGGCCTATCATTTGCGCCACTCCGAGAAGTTTAACCCTAAAGCCCATATCAGCGGCAGCGTGGATATCTTCGATGGTAATTGATCCAATTCCTTCAAGGACAACATTGTTAAAGTCTATTTCAGTTCCAAAAGCTATGGATGCCAGAAGCGCTAATTTGTGTCCGGCATCAATTCCACCAACGTCAAGGTTAGGATCTTTCTCGAGGTAGCCCAAGCCATCAGCTTCGGCAAATACCTGTTCGTAAGTCAAACCTGCAGTTTCCATGCGGGTGAGAATGTAGTTACAACTTCCATTCATCACGCCCAAAACACGCTTAATTTTATTTCCTGCCAGTCCTTCAGTCAGAGCTTTTACGACAGGAATACCACCTGCAACTGCAGCCTCAAACCTGATTACGCAATCCGTCTTTTCTGCAGCTAATGCCAAAGATTGTCCGTGAATTGCGAGCATAGCTTTATTTGCTGTGACGATGTCTTTGCCGGCCGCGATTGCTGCTTCTGCGGCGTCTTTAGCTATGCCTTCACTGCCGCCGATCAATTCAACAAACACATCGACATCTTCCCGCTGCGCAAGCGCAACAGGATTGTCTTCCCAAGCAATATTTCCAAGGTCAACGCCGCGATCCTTAGATTTTGATTTTGCGGATACGGCACTTACAGTAATCTGGCGCCCAGTTCGGATGGAAAGTATTTCAGCATTTTTATGCAACATTTTCAGTACTCCAACACCAACGGTGCCGAGGCCTGCGATCCCAAGTCGAAGAGGTGCTGTGAGCATATTTGTTCCTTAAATTAATAAAATTCTGGATTTGTGTATTCTCAATAATCATATGCCGCAACGGGACATCGATCGGAAGTCAATCCAATTTAGCGGATGATTTTCGACAAACGGGTTTGATCTTTCTCTGTTAGGACTTCCCTGCGCAAACTTTCAGCGCGTATCTGTAGGCTGTTTATTCTCTCTGGTGAGTACCCAGGCTGGGTTGCCACGCTAAACATTCTTGCTGCTAGCATTTCTTTGGATGTCAAGAACGAGACAATTTTAGTTTGTGGCGAATTTGTATTGTCCTTCAATTTTGTTTCAGAGAAACTTCCACAACCGCAAAGTAAAACTGTGGTCAAGAAGCAAGTTGGTGTTGAATATAATTTCATATCAAACAGTTAAACATGAAAGTATATTTGAGCAAGTAATCCTGATTGATTTGAACGATCGTTCAGTTATTATGTGTTTATGGCGCGAAAAACTGGTTCCCATTCGGAAATAACAGGTCCCAAAATTAAACAGACAGCTCTTGAGCTGTTTGCACGGTATGGGTTTGCTGCAGTTTCAATGCGAAAAATAGCTTCGGAAGTTGGTGTTCAAGCTGGTGCAATTTACAATTATACCCCTGATAAGCAGGCGTTATTATTTGATTTACTATATGGTCATATGGAAGACTTGTTGACCAGTTGGCATCTGCAAAATGTATCCCAAGATCCGATTGCCGCCTTAGATCATTTTGTCGGATTTCATTTGGATTTTCATATTTGCAGACCCGATCTCGTGTTTATTTCTTACATGGAGTTACGCAATCTTAACCCCAATAATTTCAAAATTATTGGAGATTTAAGGGGACATTACGAAAACATAATATGTGAAATTATTACAAAAGGAATTTCTGATGGTATTTTTAAAGTAAAAGATCCAAAAATAACTAGTTTTGCCATTATTGCTATGTTGACGGGCGTAGTTGATTGGTTCCGTAGCGATGGAGTTCTTACAGAGTATGATCTAAAACAGCATTATTCAATTTTAACCCGCCAAATGTTGGGTGTTAATGGGCCGGCTTAATGAAAGTTCCGTTCTGCAATTCTGTAAACGCCTGCATTAATTCTTCTTGTGTGTTCATAACGATAGGTCCGTGCCACGCAACGGGCTCCTCTATAGGTGCTCCAGAAATTAGGAGAAACCGCACGCCCTCTGGGCCTGCCTGTAAAGTCACCTCATCGCCAGTTCCAAATCGAATCAACGTGCGGTTTCCAGACATATCCCGAATGTTAACTTCTCGGCCAGCTACTTCTTTCTCAAGCAATACACCGCTGGGGCCTGACGCATCTACAAATGTGGCCCTGCCGTCAAACACATATGCAAACGCCCTTCGGTAAGTATCAATTCTGAAAGTTTTCTGAATACCTGGTGGAACATAAATATCGAGGTATTGCGGATCCGCAGCTATGCCATCAACCGGACCACGTTTTCCCCAAAATTCACCGACAATGACTTTTACTCGAGTACCATCATCATCAAAAACTTCTGGAATTTCTACGCCTGAGACGTCTTGATACCGAGGATCTGTCATCTTTAGGCTTCCTGGCAGGTTTCCCCACAATTGGAAGCCGTGCATCTGACCGTCTCCGTTTCCTTGAGGCATCTCTTGGTGCATGATCCCTCGACCTGCAGTCATCCACTGCACATCGCCTGCACCCAGAGTTCCTGTATTTCCTAGACTGTCGCCATGATCGACGCTGCCTGAGAGAACGTAGGTAATTGTTTCAATTCCACGGTGTGGATGCCAAGGAAAACCTAACTCAAAATCGGCCGGTAGTTCATTGCGAAAATCGTCAAACAGCAAAAAAGGATCCATCTCTGAAGGGTCTTTAAACCCGAAGGCTCTATGTAATTTCACACCAGCTCCTTCCATAGTTGGGGTCGCCTGGCGGGTTTCTAGTGTAGGGCGCAAAGACATTTAGATTATTTCCTTCAAGCTTTGATTTTTATATGGCGCTCGGTAATGAGATTTCAATGTCCACAGATGTCTGGCCAGCTATCGAGACCACCATTCGCCTGGCTTCAGACGTCCTCCACGTTTGCGGTCTAGCCAAAGTGCCAAACGCCGCAATGGGGAAAGGGCGAGCTTTAACCAAAGCTTGTGGCGAGTTTGCGTAAAATCGCGATTGAAAGGGCAGACCCGCATGCAAATGGCGCAATCAGTGCTGAGACTTGCCCAGAAAGAAAAACATTTTTTAGCGTCTGATGACCATTTTTTGACCCCCTTGATTGTAGAGATGTTCGCACTGACCTTTGGAGCTCCACTTGGAAGAGCTTTGACTGGGCAAGCGTCGACGCATTTGGTGCAAATATCGCAGAACTTTGCCACCCCGGGTCGTTTTGGTTGATCTATTTCTAGAGGCATATCAGTAAATATTTTAGAAAACCTTAGGCGGGGGCCATACTCTGGCGTGATTACTAGTTGATTGCGAGCATACTCTCCAAGCCCCGCCTGCACGGCCATTGGAATAACAAGTCCCGTGTCATTCATTGAAGCTACGGCACTATAGCCAAGATTGCGTATATAGGCTGCAACTTGCATGACCACAGCGGCTTCATGGCTGTATTCCCGGCCGGTTGCGGCCCCTCCCAATGCTGAAGGGTAAGTTTTGACCATGTCATAATCCATCTCATGACCTAAAACGATGACATGACTAATTCCTTCTGGAAGACCGATATCCCTCTCTGACATATCACGCGCATCGACACGTTTGGAATACAACCATCGATCATCAAGCGTCGTAATCCCACTCAAGTCCGCCCCAAAGAATGAAGCTACCTTTTTTATATCAGATGATGCTTGAGCAGGACTTTTGAATTTAACCTTTTGGTCGGCGACAGGGGTGTCATTGCTAAGAGAGGCCTGAAACCCCTCACGGCGCCCATCGCTGGAAAACCTGTCTGCCATAATATCGGAAATTAACCAGCTTGCGTTGCGCAAGGCAAAATCTTTCTGACTGAACCCATCGCCACGACGTGGAATTGCTTCCATGCGATAACTTGCAAAAAAAGCATCTGTTTTTTCGGTCTGAACAGTTTTATCCCAAAAGGCGCGCGTGAAAATATCGTTTTTCTGGGAGAATCTTTCAAATTCTGGGGTGGTTTCAATGCCTGCGGCTGGATCATTTTGATGTTGCATGGTTTCATCTTCCTAAATTGTGTCCAGATTAACAAGCGTCGTAAATAGAGGCGACATGTCGGTGCAGAACCTTCATTTCGTTTTCAAACAAAATCAAGGGGATGGATCATGAAGGTTGGTTTTATTGGATTGGGCAACGTCGGTGGAAAACTGTCTGGGAGCCTTT
>JAPKEA010000116.1 GCA_028822275.1 Planktomarina sp.
TGCCAGCTAGTCATTTTATGTTAACTCCAGGTTTAGTTGTAAATTTCGTAAACACATATCGTCATTTTTATTGATAAACCACCGCAAAATATGTGTGATAAAAATACGGTCTTGACGCGCGATTGTTTCACGATCAAATGGGTCGTATTTATACCCCATAAAATGACAGTTTAGAAGGTTGTCCTATGGATGTTTCTGATCAAATCGTTGAAGTACATTAACGTCAACCAAACCAAGGCGTTTTGTGTTTGCTTTACTCGAAAACTTCACAATGCTTTGTTTTGCTGCAGCAGTAGAGTCCTTGCGTATAGCTAATCGCATGGCAGGACGTGAACTTTATAGTTGGGCCTTAATGTCAGAATCTGGCCAACCTGTAATGTGTTCGGGCGGAATTGAATTTGTAGTTCAAAGTGAGCTTAACGAAGTTTCACGGGATGACACGGTGATGATATGCGGTGGGATTAATGTACAGGTGGCAACAACAAAGAAAGTTTTAAACTGGATCCGACGTGAGGCTCGTCGCGGCCCCATTATTGCTGGTTTGTGTACAGCAGGTTTCACACTCGCGAAAGCGGGCCTTCTTGAGGGTAAAAAAGCTACAATTCATTGGGAAAACCAGGATAGCTTCACTGAGGAATTTGACGGAGTTGAGCTGACGAAATCTGTTTTTGTTGTTGACGGAAATAGAATTACAACTGCGGGTGGGACTTCATCAATCGACTTGATGTTGAAACTAATCGCGGAAGACCATGGAGAAGAGCTAGCCAACGCGGTGGCGGATCAATTGATATATTCATCTATCAGAACAGACCAAGACACTCAGCGTTTGTCTATTCCCACACGCATAGGTGTTCGCCATCCAAAATTAAGCTTGGTTATTCAGCAAATGGAGCAGAATATCGAGGAACCAATAAGTCCCTCAAGTTTGGCGCGCGATGTCGGTATGTCTACCCGTCAACTCGAACGCCTTTTCCGACGATATCTTAACAGGTCACCCAAGAGGTATTACATGGAACTGCGGCTTCAAAAAGCGCGTAACTTATTAATGCAAACAGATATGTCTGTGATTAATGTTGCTCTCGCTTGCGGCTTTGCGTCGCCTTCGCATTTTTCTAAGTGTTATCGCGCGCACTATGATACCACGCCCTATCGAGAGCGTGGTGCACGAGCCTCACGGTAAATTATTATATCACGGCTCACTTCCGTAAAAGGTGTAACGGATAGATCAGCTCATATTCATTTTCTTTTGAATTGTTTATAAATTATCATTCTTACGCTTATTGATATGTCTCTTTTAAAACTAGGGCTTTCCTTTCAGAGCTACTCGGTATAGGCGCCGCGATGAGCAAGCATGAGGCAAATAATGGATCTCCGAAACATCGCGATTATCGCACACGTTGATCACGGCAAAACCACATTAGTGGATGAACTGTTAAAGCAATCGGGAACTTATCGGGTCAATCAGGCTACAACTGAGCGGGCGATGGATAGTAATGATCTAGAACGCGAGCGTGGGATCACAATTTTGGCAAAAGCCACTTCGGTTGAGTGGAGCGGAACACGCATAAATATTGTTGATACCCCAGGGCATGCTGACTTTGGCGGTGAAGTTGAACGTATATTATCCATGGTTGACGGTGTTGTTTTATTGGTTGATGCTGCGGAAGGCCCAATGCCTCAAACTAAATTCGTAACATCGAAGGCACTGGCACTTGGCCTCAAGCCGATAGTCGTTGTAAATAAAGTGGACAAACCAGATGGAGAGCCTGATCGGGCTTTGGATGAGTGCTTTGATCTTTTTGCTTCACTTGATGCTAATGAAGAACAACTAGATTTTCCGGTTCTTTACGCTTCTGGCCGAGCAGGTTGGGCAGATGTTGAACTTGACGGACCACGTAAAGGGCTAGAGGCTTTATTTTCTCTGATCGTAAGCCACGTGAGCAAACCAAAGCAAATTGAAAAAGTTAAGGAACCATTTTCAATGCTTGCCACGACGTTGGGGGCGGATCCGTTCATCGGTCGTATTCTCACTGGTAGAGTAGAAACAGGACGTTTAAAAGCTGGCGAAACAGTCAAAGCATTATCGCGAGATGGTACGCGTATTGAGCAGTTCCGCTGCACTAAGATATTAGCATTTCGTGGGCTACAGCAAACAGGAATAGAAGAGGCAGTTGCTGGAGACATTGTTTCTTTAGCTGGCATGACAAAAGCAACAGTTGCCGACACAATTTGCGCTCCTGAGGTATTTGATTCAATCCCATCTCTGCCAATTGATCCGCCTACTATTTCTGTAACATTTGGTATCAATGATAGCCCTTTGGCAGGTCGGGATGGCAAGAAAGTACAAAGCCGTGTTATCCGCAAACGTCTTATGGAGGAGGCGGAAACTAACGTCGCCATAAAAGTAACAGATAGCCCAAGTGGTGAAGCCTTCGAAGTTGCAGGTCGTGGTGAATTGCAAATGGGTGTTCTAATCGAAAATATGCGTCGTGAAGGCTTTGAGCTATCTATAAGCCGTCCACGGGTTTTGTTTCGTGAAGAAGGTGGTGTTCGTCTCGAACCAATTGAGGAAGTTACTATCGATGTTGATGAAGAATATTCAGGCGTTGTGATCGAAAAACTTACAAGTACCCGAAAAGGTGACTTGGCAGAAATGAAATCAGCTGGGGCTGGCAAAACCCGTATCATTGCACACGTTCCATCACGCGGCCTAATTGGCTATCAAGGTGAGTTTATGACCGATACGCGTGGGACTGGTGTTTTAAATAGGGTATTCTACGAATGGTCGCCGCATAAGGGAGCAATTCCTGGTCGTCGGGCTGGAGTATTGATTTCAATGGAACGCGGAACTTCAGTAGCTTACGCCTTATTTAACCTGGAAGATCGTGGTAAATTCTTTATTGGCTCTCAAGAAGACGTGTACCAAGGAATGGTTATTGGTGAGCATAATCGAGAAAACGACCTCGAAGTAAACCCACTCAAAGGTAAAAAACTTACCAATGTTCGCGCAAGCGGTACCGATGAAGCGGTTCGTTTAACGACACCAACCAAAATGTCTCTCGAACAAGCAATTTCTTACATAGACAATGATGAATTGGTTGAAGTCACACCGTTGGCAATTCGTTTACGCAAAGTCCACCTTGACCCACATGAGCGCAAACGAGCCTCGCGCACAGCCTGACCTAAAAAAGTATTTCCCCAACACGGATTTTTAATCTACGGCTTCAACGATCATAAGACTGCGTTGAAAGCCACCCTCGCCCAACTTGATAGCAGCTTGATATTTTTCAGAGTAATAACAATCATGAGCCGCTTGTAGACTGGGAAATTGTGCCACAACATTTCGGGTGTGCTCCATCCCCTCTAACTGCTCATAAGCACCTCCACGCGCTAAAAATATTCCGCCAAAGGCCGCTATTACTGGCGTCGCAGCTGCGGCATAAGCGGCTAACTTATCAGCATTCAAAACGTTCACGTGTGCAATCCATAGCGCTTTGGCCATAGTTCATCCTTCCATTAAGGTTTTAACAGCTGCTAATGCAGCGTCAGCATTATCTGAAGATTTAGCGCCGCCTTGCGCCATGTCTGCGCGTCCCCCGCCTCCCTGACCACCAAGCTCAGCAACTGCTGCGCGCACAAGATCAACGGCTGAAATAGTTCCTATTAAATCTGATGACACGCCAGCAGCAACAGCTGCTTTGCCGTCAGAATCTGCAATCAAAAGTACTACCCCAGAGCCTATTTTACTCTTATGAGAATCAACCAATGCCGGAAGGTCCTTGCCACTAACGCCTGTTAATACCTGAGCCAAAAATTGCTTCCCCGCAACTAAAATTGGCTGAACAGCCTGATCGGAACTTCCGCCTACCAACGCCAATTCACGCCGTAAGTTAGCTACTTCCGATCGGAGTAGTTTGTGTTCCTCCAAAAGTGCCTTCGCACGATCGACAATGTCAGCTGTTTGTACTTTTAAACTGAGCGCAGTGTCGGAGATGGTTTTAGCTTGAGCTTGAATATGCTTTTCTGCGGCCCGCCCCGTTAGTGCCTCGATTCTCCGGACACCTGAAGACGACGCGCTATCACTAATTAGTACAAAACTACCGATATCGCCTGTGTAGCGCACATGCGTGCCACCACAGAGCTCGAGACTGTAAGTATTCCCAGATCCTCCCTTTTGGGAGCCTTCCAGTAGTCCCATTGAAACAACCCGGACTTCTTCGCCGTACTTTTCACCGAACAACGCTTGGGCACCTAATTCGCGTGCTGCATCTGGTGTCATGGTACGTGTCTCGACACGCCCATTTTGACGGATATATGTATTAACTTCAGTTTGCACTTTCGAAATTTGTTCTTGGGACAAGGCATGACCATGACTGAAGTCAAACCGTAACCTATCTGCCGCGTTAAGAGAGCCACGTTGAGCAACATGATCTCCAAGTTCAATCCGTAACGCTTCATGCAACAAATGGGTTGCTGAGTGATTTGCGCGTATTTCGGAACGCCGATCGGCATCAACATTCAACTCTGCTGCCTGCCCAGCTTTAATTTTACCTTCAATAACGTTACCAAAATGAATGAAGAGATCCGTTGATTTGCGCGTGTCAGTCACCAAGACTAGGCCAGAATCGGTTTTAATTAGACCTTTGTCGCCAACTTGGCCGCCGCTTTCTGCATAAAATGGGGTCTGGTTCAAAACGATTTGAACTGAAGCGCCAGTCTCGGCCTCATTAACGAGAGATCTATCCTGCACCAAGGCAACAATCTGACCCTCAACACTTTCTGTATCATAACCTAAGAACTCGGTCACACCGTGCGTGTCAACAACCTCAAACCAGATCGAGTCGTCTGTCATCTCACCTGAGCCTGTCCATGCTGCGCGTGCTTTTGCTTTTTGTTCGGCCATCGCTTTATCGAAACTGTCCGTATCGACAGACATTCCTATTTCGCGAAGTGCGTCTTGTGTAAGATCCAGAGGAAAACCAAATGTGTCATAAAGTTTAAACGCAGTAGCACCAGCTAAAGACGCACCCCGTCCAAGTGAGCCAACTTCATCTTCCAGTAATTTCAAACCACGGTCTAAAGTTGTTCTAAACCGAGTTTCTTCCTGCAGAAGTGTTTCCTCGATGATTGATTGTGTCTGAACTAGCTCTGGATAGGCAGCGCCCATTTGTTGGACTAAGGCTGGGACCAATCGGTGCAACAAGGGGTCGGCAGCACCCAAAAGATGCGCATGACGCATAGCGCGGCGCATGATCCGGCGAAGCACATAACCACGTCCATCTTTTGAAGGTAAAACGCCATCGGCAATCAGAAAGGAAGTAGACCGAAGGTGATCCGCAATGACACGGTGATGGGTTTTATGAACTCCGTCTGGATCCGAAGAGGTCGCGTCCGCTGAAGCCTCAATTAAGTTGCGAACTAGATCAGTACTATAATTATCGTTTGTTCCTTGAAGTAACGCAGCAACTCGCTCGATACCCATGCCGGTATCTATAGATTTTGCAGATAATGGTGCGCGCTTACCATCTTCAAATTGCTCATACTGCATAAATACGAGATTCCATATTTCCACAAACCGATCACCATCCTCTTCTGAGCTGCCCGGAGGACCGCCCCAAATGTGCTCTCCATGGTCGTAAAAAATCTCTGAGCACGGACCGCAGGGGCCGGTTGGGCCCATCATCCAAAAATTGTCATCTGTTGCAATTCGGATAATTTTATCATCTGTAAAACCGGCAACTTTCTTCCAGATAGCAGCAGTTTCATCATCGTCATGATATACGGTTACAACAAGTTTTTCCTTTGGAACTTGAAGTTCTTTTGTGATCATTTCCCATGCATAAAAGATGGCTTCTTCTTTAAAATAGTCGCCAAAGCTAAAATTACCCATCATTTCAAAGAATGTATGGTGGCGAGCTGTGTAGCCCACATTATCCAGGTCATTGTGTTTGCCGCCGGCCCTGACACATTTCTGTGCTGTGACCGCACGACTGTAATCTCGGGTTTCGACGCCTGTGAAAAGGTTCTTGAATTGAACCATTCCTGAATTCACAAACATCAAAGTAGGATCATTGCGCGGAACCAATGGACTGGAAGGTACAATTTGATGCCCTTGCTTGGCGTAATAGTTCAGGAATGCAGAGCGTATATCATTTAGGGTGGGCATTGGTAAATTGAACCTTGTAACTTCTGGATTTGTACAGACTTACAAGCCCTCAAGTACTCTGTCCACGCTAAAGCAAACTCCCTCACGCAAAACGCCCCAGAAAATGAAGTCTGAGGCGTTTTTGTTAATTATTGTATTACAGGTTCTGATTATAGATCGATTACGTTGTCATCATCCGCTTTTACTTCATCAACTTTAATTTTAGGCATCTCAAAATCTAAACCGTTTGCGGCGCGGATTTTATCTTCAATGTCATAAGCCATCTGCTTATTTTCTTTAAGGAATGCCTTTGCATTCTCGCGGCCCTGGCCTATGCGTTCATCGTCGTAACTATACCAACTGCCTGACTTTTCAACGATACCTGCTTTGACACCCAAGTCGATTAGTTCACCCATTTTGGATATACCTTCGCCATACATTATGTCGAATTCAACTTGCTTAAAGGGCGGGGCAACTTTGTTTTTCACGACCTTAACCCGCGTTGCGTTTCCTACTATTTCATCTCTGTCTTTCAGAGCCCCTATTCGGCGTATATCCAAGCGAACTGAGGAATAAAACTTTAAGGCATTGCCCCCAGAGGTAGTTTCTGGACTACCGAACATGACCCCGATTTTCATACGAATTTGGTTAATAAATATAACCATACATTTTGATTTACTGATACTACCCGTTAGTTTTCTCATTGCTTGGCTCATCAAACGGGCTTGAGCACCAACTTGGTGATCACCCATGTCGCCTTCCAACTCTGCTTTGGGGGTTAAGGCGGCTACCGAGTCTACAACCACCATGGAAACCGCTCCTGAGCGTACTAAAGTGTCGGTAATTTCGAGAGCTTGTTCGCCTGTATCTGGCTGAGAAATTAATAATTCATTCAAATCAACGCCGAGTTTTTTTGCGTATTGCGGATCCAAGGCGTGTTCTGCATCTACAAAAGCGCATACTCCACCTGTTTTTTGCTCTTCGGCTATACAATGCAGCGTTAACGTTGTTTTTCCAGATGATTCTGGACCATAAATTTCAATTATGCGACCTTTAGGAAGGCCTCCAATCCCAAGAGCTATGTCCAAGCCCAGTGAGCCAGTAGATGTAGCCTCTATTTCCTTAAACGCTGTGCCTGCGCCCAATTTCATTATTGAACCCTTACCGAATTGACGTTCAATTTGTGCCAAAGCGCTATCTAGAGCTTTTTGCCGGTCGCCTGTTTTTGATGCCATTGTGATTAAATCTGCCGTTGCCATTGTTATAAGTTCCTTATTCCATATCCTGCCGTAAGGGACAATGTTCAAATGTTCGCCTCTTGTTCTTTTTCTTATGAGACCAAAACAAGAACATATCAATAGGAATCTTTTTTGTTTGATTTTTAGTATTCTATCAAGGGAACACTGTTATTAAAGCATTCTA
>JAPKEA010000117.1 GCA_028822275.1 Planktomarina sp.
ACGCAGCGGTGCCATTGGTCTTGTGGTGGCAGACCTGCCCAGCATACCGTCATTGACGCCCGTTCGACGATTACAATTGGCAGCTGAAACAGGCGCAACTAAGGGTCACATTCGCTCCCTTGGCCTACTTTTGACACCAGGCAGCGGCGGCGCACCTGGCGTTGAAAGCCGCTGGCATATTGCAGCGAAACATAAAGACGACAAAGAACTGTGGCACTTGAGTCGTATTCGTGCCCGCACGGATCCACCATGCAGCTGGGAGGTATCGCACACAGACGGCATGTACTCTATCTCACAGCTTGGCATTGAAGGGCAAAACTATGAGATAAAATTCAACTAAATATTTTTTAATCTAAAATTTAAAAACAGACTTGTCCCTCAGCAGCTCCAAGCAGAGGGTGAAGGTATGAGACTCATCCTATCTTTTGCCGCCCTCTTCCTTTCAGTGATCCTTCTTCAGCTCTCATCTGGAGGCGTAGGTCCCCTTGATGCTTTAACTGGGCTAGAGAAAGGTTTCAGCAAAGGGCAAATCGGGATCTTAGGATCTTCACATTTCATAGGTTTTTTTATTGGCTGTTGGTGGGCTCCACGTCTCATGGGTAATGTTGGGCATTCTCGGGCGTTTGCTGTTTTTACCTCGCTGGGCGCAATTGGGATGATCGGCCATACGTTATTGATAGACCCTATTGCCTGGGCAATTATGCGCGTAGCGTCTGGCCTATGTGTTGCTGGTTGCTATACCGTTATAGAGGCATGGATTCAGGCCAAAGCAACTAATGAAACCCGTGGCCGCACATTGGGAGTTTACCGTTTCGTTGACATTTCGGCATCCTTTGGGGCTCAAATGTTGATTGGCGTTCTCGCCAATGTTGAGACATATGTCGCCTATAATTTGCTCACCTTATTTTGTTGTGCATCCCTATTGCCATTAGCGTTAACCAAGGCAAGTCCCCCAGTAACAAAGAGCGCACCACGCTTGCGGCCACTTCTCGCGCTCAGCCGCTCACCCTTAGCAGTTTCTGCAGTTATCGTCACCGGCCTTACATCTGCAGCATATCGTATGGTCGGGCCTATTTATGGGTCTGAAATGGGTATGAACGCCCAACAAATAGGGCTTTTTCTTGCGGGATATGTGGTCGGTGGCGCCCTATCACAATACCCCGCAGGTTGGCTGGCTGACAGATTTGACCGGCGGTGGGTAATTATTGGTTTCTCAATGGCCTCCCTTATAGCCTGCGCTGCATCCCTATTCGCTGAAGACTTTGTCCATATCATAGCTGCTTCTGGTCTCTTTGGATTTATTACAGTCCCAATATATTCAGTGGCGACTGCTCACGCACATGACTTTGCAGCCAGTGACGAAAGGGTAGAACTATCCGCAGGCCTATTATTTTATTTCGCAATTGGTGCAATTGCCTCACCGATCGTAGCTGCGTTATTAATCGAAAACTTTGGCACCCAATCATTCTTTATATTTATTGGAAGTGCGCATCTACTTCTTGCCGGCGTTGGTGGAATACGGTTGCTTATGGGGGATCATGCGATCGTAAAAACTCCGTATATTTATGCGCCACGAACCTCATTCCTCCTTGGCCGCTTGACCAAAAGATTGCGCGATCCCAGTTAATCTTGATAGCCTTAGGGCTGGGCTTTCCTGAAATGGGCGTTTAAACGAACTCAACACTCATTGGGCCAAGTTATGAAACGTATTCTAATTACTTCTGCAATTCCCTACATTAACGGGATAAAACATCTCGGCAACCTAATCGGGAGCCAGCTTCCTGCAGATCTATTTGCAAGATACCATCGCGCCAGAGGAAATGAAGTCATGTTTCTTTGCGCTACTGACGAGCATGGAACACCTGCTGAGTTGGCAGCTACAAAAGCGGGTAAACCTGTAGAGGAATTTTGTGCTGAAATGCACACAATTCAAGCTAAAATTGCCCTGGGATTTCGTCTCTCCTTTGATCACTTTGGCCGCAGTTCATCAGTTCAAAACCGCCAATTAACTCAGCATTTTGCCGCACGACTTGCAGGGGCAGGGCTAATCCGGGAGGTTGATGAGCAACAAGTTTACTCCCATGCTGATAAGCGCTTTTTACCAGACCGCTATATCGAAGGTACATGCCCTAACTGTGGATACAGCAGTGCACGTGGTGATCAATGCGAAAACTGTACAAAGCAACTCAATCCAACCGATTTAATCGATCCCAAATCTTCAGTGTCCGGTTCAACAGATCTCGAAGTGCGCAACACGCGCCACCTTTATTTATGCCAGTCCAAGATGCGGGATACCCTAAACGCTTGGATCGATGAAAAAGTTGATTGGCCAATCCTTACAACATCTATTGCCAAAAAATGGTTAAATGATGGCGATGGTTTGCAAGACCGAGGAATTACCCGTGATCTGGATTGGGGTGTGCCCGTACGTAAAGGTAAAGCTGAATGGCCAGGCATGGAAGACAAGGTTTTTTACGTCTGGTTCGATGCACCTATTGAGTATATCGCATGTGCAAGGGAGTGGGTTGACGCTGGAAAAGGGGATAATTGGGAACGTTGGTGGCGCACAGATAAAGGTGCCGATGATGTTACATATTACCAATTTATGGGCAAAGATAATGTCCCCTTTCACACTCTTTCGTTCCCTGCAACGATCTTGGGATCTGGTGAGCCCTGGAAATTAGTCGATTATATAAAATCGTTCAACTATCTGAATTACGACGGTGGTCAATTCAGCACCAGCCAAGGCAGAGGGATCTTCATGGATCAGGCTTTGGAAATTCTACCCCCAGATTACTGGCGTTGGTGGCTTCTTAGCCATGCACCTGAATCTTCAGACAGTGAATTTACGTGGGAAAATTTTCAAGCTGGTGTTAACAAAGATCTTGCAGATGTTTTGGGTAACTTTGTGTCCCGAGTAACGAAATTCTGCCGATCTAAATTTGGTGAAATTATTCCATCAGGTGGCACATATGGCCATCTAGAGGGAGATTTATTCTCTAATCTCCAAAATAGACTGGAAGCATATCAAGCTCATATGGAAGCGGTAGATGTGCGAAAATCCGCAGCAGAATTACGCGCAATCTGGGTCCTTGGCAACGAATACCTCCAATCTGCAGAACCTTGGGCGGTGTATAAAGAGGATCCAGAGGCTGCGGCGATGATCGTGCGAGTCTCGTTAAACTTAATTGCTCTTTATAGCCAACTCTCTTCGCCCTTCATTCCCGATGCCTCGTCTCAAATGCGGGTAGCGATGGGTATAGACAATCAACCATGGCCTATTTCAATTATTGATGCCATGGATAAATGTACCGAGGGAAATACTTTTACGGTTCCAGAAAACTTGTTCACCAAAATATCTGATGAGAAACGTGAAGAGTGGGCGATTAAATTTTCTGGAATTCGAGACTAATATTTTAAGAGGTAACCTCTATCTAAAAACACAGGGGTCTCATACTAAAAAGAGAGATCTCAGGCTATCTTTTTGCATCAAGTATCTGCGCTTTGACCGACATATCAATAATTAAAGCCCAACCCCCTTGGCGGTAAATAAACAACTAAGTTTGGATCATATCCAAAACACCCATGTTTAAAGCATTAAAAAACAGCCCGATCACCAGGGACTATCCAAAAAGTATTTTTATCAAAGGGACTGGATGACATACTACTAGTAAAAAGCCATTAATGTTGATCCCAATTTAGATAGCAGACATTATAAATTGATATCACGAGACTGCTAAAGTAGAATATCTTTATAATGTGAACGCAGTTCAGCTTTTTGGACTTTCCCCATCGTATTGCGGGGTAAAGTCTCTACAATCAGAACTTTTTTAGGTTGCTTGTAGGGCGCAATATTACCGACGAGGGCATCTATCACATCAGATGATCTAAGTGTTTTGCTCACCACCAGGGCGATAACTGCCTCACCAAAATCACTATGAGGTACACCCACAACTGCGCTTTCAATTACACCGTCAAGATCATCGATTAACGTTTCTACTTCTTTAGGATATATGTTCAAACCGCCTGAAATAATCAAATCTTTTTCACGCCCGACAATATGCAAATAGCCATCGGCATCAATCATGCCCAAATCTCCAGTTATGAAAAACCCATTATCGCGCAATTCCTCTGCAGTTTTTTCTGGCATATTCCAATAACCCTGAAATAGATTGGGGCCCCTTACCTCCAAGATCCCAACCTCGCCGTTCTCCAAAAGCTCTCCAGTCACAGGATTACAAACTTTTAGCTCAACTCCCGGCAAAGCAAAGCCAACCGTACCAGGACGACGCTCACCTACATATGGATTGGTTGTGTTCATATTGGTCTCGGTCATTCCGTAACGTTCCAAGATCTCATGTCCAGTAATCTTGCTCCAAAGCTCATGTGTTTCACGAAGTAAAGGCGCAGATCCAGACACAAAAAGGCGCATCCCCTTCGTAGCCCGTGCAAGCAGTTTTTGCTTCAGCAGGCGCACATAAAAAGTTGGAACACCCATTAAAACAGTTGCCTTCGGCATAGCATCAATTATCGCATCAGCATCAAAGCCATTCATAAAAATACAGGCACTTCCAGACATGAGAGAGATATTTGTTGCAACAAACAAACCGTGCGTGTGAAAAATTGGCAAGGCATGAATAAGCACATCGCTTGCAGTAAAGCCCCAGCATTTAAGTAAAGTCTGAGAGTTACTTGCAAGCGCGCCGTGCGTTAACATCGCGCCTTTTGAGCGGCCCGTAGTCCCAGAAGTATAAAGGATCGCTGCCAATTCATCTGCACGTCGGGTAATGGCAATAAATCCTGCCTGAGACGCATCTCGTTTTTGAGTTAAAGAACCACTTTCATCTGCGGCCAAAGTTAGAACAGAGGCCACACGCGCAAGATCAGCGATCTTTTGCAAATCATCTAATTTTTTAGGATCACAGATAAAAATAGTAGGTGTAGCGTCATTTAAAAAGTAGGATACTTCAGGTACGGTATATGCTGGATTAAGAGGTAAGAAGACTGCACCAGCTAGAACGGTTGCAAAATATAGTTCCAGCATGGCGCGGGCTTTAGGCACTTGAACCGCAACTCGATCACCAGGTTGAATGCCATGTTCAACCAAAACGTTGGCTAATTTTTCAGCATTTTCGAAAAAATCTGCATAGCTTTGAAACTCATCTCCAAAAAATAAGAATGGAGCATCTTCGCGACCTAAACTTGCTACACTCAAAGCATGTGCGAGAAAATTATTAGAATATTTTGTCAATCTAGGATTCCAATTAATGAGTTACTGGATCAATTGGTCCCCATGGGCCACCGACAGCCATCTCGACATAGCGCGCCGCCGCCAGCAGCGCAGCCTCACCACGCGGCTTTCCAATCAACTGCAAACCAACAGGCAATCCACGCGGTCCCAAACCAACTGGAACGGAGATTGCAGGTAATCCAGCGGTTGTTGCCAGGAAAGAAAAGCGCAGCCAATCCATATATCCCGGCAATTCAATACCCCCGACAACTCGCACCCATTCTTCAGACTGCAAATGCGGCATGCACCCTACTGTTGGACAAGCCAAAACATCGTAAGTACTGAAAAGTTCTATCATAGCATTAAATATCACTGAACGATTAAGGTATGCTTCAACGATATCATCTAGCGTCAAAGCAAGCCCGAAGGAGATATTATCAGATAATGTCTTTTTGAAATGTTGTTGAATGTCATTCGGCACACGTTTAGAATCTAAGGCCCAAATCAAGCCGCGCAGCGTATGATATGTACGCTCGAGTGTTGATAAATCTGGAGAAGCTAGCTCAACTCGTGTTCCATTCTTTTCAAGTTGGTACATGACTTCAGAAAGATGTTGTTTCATTTCTGTATCTACTTGACCAAAGCCCCCTAAATCCGGTGAAAACGCTATCTTCAACTTACTATCAGCGCGCTTAACAGCGTCCTGGTAGGGAGTGCGTGGTGCAGGGTAGGAAATGGCAATTCTAGGGTCAAAGCCTGACATCGCATCCAAAAATAACGCACAATCAGTCACTGACCGTGCCATTGGACCTTGTGTCGGTTCAATCATAAAAGCATTATCTATTCCTGGGCCACAAGCCACTCCTGGGCTTGGACGAAGGCCAACAATTCCACAATATGCTGCAGGTGTTCGTAAGCTTCCCCCATGGTCCGAGCCATGGCTTAACCAAATCTCGCCAGCAGCTAAGGAAGCAGCCGCGCCACCTGACGATCCCCCAGCGTTGAGTCTCGTGTCCCAAGGATTAAAAGTGGGACCAAATACTTCATTGAACGTATTTCCACCCACACCAAATTCTGGTGTATTCGTTTTTCCAAGTACTACCCCACCGCATCCTTCCAGTCGTTCGACCATTGGATCACTTTCCGTGGGTATAAAATTGGAATATCCTTTGGTTCCAAACGAACAAATGACGTCTTTAACTTTATTCAAGTCCTTGATTGTGATAGGTAATCCAGCCAACCAACCTGGTCGGCCAGAGTTTTCAAAGTTGAGATTGGCCGCCACTTTTCGGGCGCGGTCCCCACATAGCGTGGGAGTAGCGTTTATTAAAGGTCCAGTTTGCGAAATTCGAAGGGTTGCCACATCTAAAAGTTCAGAGGACGAAACCTCACCACATTTTAACATTTCAACAACCTTATGAGCCTCAAGGGCACATAATTCTGGACCTGAAAATTTTGGTCTGTCGATCATATTTTAAGACTTCCTTACTATTTAAGGGGACAGTGTATTAATAGCCTATCAAGAAAATTAGTTAGGTTACTTTAGTCAGAGATCCACGACACACGCCATTATTAATAATCAGTATATGTATTAATTCTCTTTATTTTTCGATCCCTCAAGAGAGATGTATTTCTCAACACTAAATACATCTTTGGCAAAGTTACCACCATATGGGGGTGCGTCTCTCATGGCATCCCACGGGACAAAATTTTCTATTACTTGCATATCTTTCTCAGTCAGCATGTAAGATAACGGAACAGCCTTAACATTCTCTTCCATGCGAGCAGGGTTTCCAGTGCCTGGTATGGGTACGATACCTGCCCCACCAAGCGCATCACGACCCCTTTTTGCAGCCATGCCAAACTCAACGTTGCTAAAGAGACATCCCAGCTTGTGGCCAGCTCCTGAAGCGCTTTTGCAAGTTCACGTTCACCATTCTTTGACGCATATCCAACTTTATCCATCTTGCGAAAATCCATAAATCTCATGTTTGAAATGCCCAGCGAGGTGTCTGCCAACATTCCCCGCCCCGTCGGCAAGTATGCAACGATTTCTATTCCGAGCTCGGCACATAACGGGACAATTTCGTCTTCCAATTCACGCGAGTAGAGTGACCACTCCATCTGAACACAGGTAAGTGGACAAACTGCATGGGCGCGTCTAATTGTCGATCCGCACGCCTCAGACACCCGCACATATTTGATATTACCCTCTCTAATCAGCTCGTTCATCGCATCCATTGTCACTACAAACAGAATGCTCGGATCAATTTGGTGAAGGTAATAAAGATTAATACATTTTATTCCCAGACCCAAACAAGATTGGTAGCA